>JAITAY010000233.1 GCA_031283915.1 Tannerella sp. | reverse complement strand
AGCTACTAACTACCAGCTACTAACTACCTGTTTTTGCACAAAACTATACCGCGTGCAGTATAAATTGTATCCGGGAGAGGGAGAACTCCCTTATTACCCTTTCAGGCCGTCGTCAAGGTCATGCAAATCCCCCTTTCCACGGGAGAGCGTGATCGGTCTTCCACAAGAAACGGTTTTCGGTTCAGCAATGAAGACAGGGATGAGATCGGCATCAACCATGTTATTTTTTCAGCTTATCCTTCTATGCAAATTCTTTTTTTGTTACTTTTGCTCCGCCGGTATCAAAAAAACAGATTTGTTATTAATACCCTGGCATCAGAAAGTAAATTATTCACTAAAAAAGAACAGACAATGATAGAGATTATAAAACCGTTATCTCCGTTACGTCCGGCGCTGAAAGCCGTACTGTTTGACTTCGACGGAACACTTTCCACGTTGCGCTGCGGCTGGGAAGAAATCATGGAACCCATGATGCTGGAATTTATTGCCGGTGAGACGGCATTAGATGAAACATTAAAGGGTGAGGTAAAAAGTTTCATTGACCGGTCGACCGGTATCCAGACCTATTACCAGATGGAATGGCTGGCCGGGGAAGTGAGACGGCTCAAACGCAATCCCGGAGCGAGCGCCGATCCGTGGTGGTACAAGGACGAGTATAACCGGAGATTGATGAACTGCGTGATGCAGCGTCGCGAAAAGATTCTCTCGGGGAAAGCATCGCCGGAAGATTACCTGATGGATGGCAGTCGCGAGCTGTTGGCGGCACTGACGGACAGGGGCATTTCCATTTACGTGGCCAGCGGAACCGACCATGAAGACGTCAACGAAGAAGCCCGTATACTGGGACTTCTCCCCTACTTCAAGGAAGTGGTCGGAGCGCCTTTGCACAAAGCCGAATGTTCCAAAGCAGCCGTCATCCGGCGAATGATTCGCGAACATCAACTGCAAGGGCAGGAAGTGGCTGTTTGGGGCGACGGCAAGGTGGAAATAGGTCTGGGGAATGAAATACAAGCTGTCACGATCGGCGTGGCCAGCGACGAGGCACGGCGTCGCGGCGTCAATCCGGTGAAACGCGACCGGTTGATACAGGCCGGTGCTCATGCCATCATCGGAGATTTCAGTGAAAAAGAAGAGCTGTTGGATTTTTTGACCATTAAATCCAAATGGATATAAATGTAAAAAGACAGGGACTGCCGGACTTTTCAAATATCAAGACCTATCCGGTCAGCGAACGGCTGAATCTGGTCACTGTCGACAATATGCGGCGTCCCGAAAACGACGCGGTGGAACCTTGGGAACATGCCGACTTCGACGAACTGGTTGAGCGTGTCGTGACGGCGCGCCGAAACAGTCGTCCGGTGATTCTTTCCATGGGTGCGCACGTCATTAAAAACCGTTTATCCGCCTATCTGATTGAACTGATCAGGCAGGGTTGGATCACTCATATCGCGAGCAACGGCGCCGGAAGCATCCACGACTTTGAACTGGCATTCAACGGCGGTACATCTGAAGACGTACCCACCGCCATCGAAGACGGCTCATTCGGCATGTGGGAAGAAACCGGCCGCTGGATGAATGAAGCGATTCAGGCCGGCGCCGGACGGGGAATGGGTTACGGCGAGAGCCTGGCGGTATACATCGACCGCCATCCCGACCGTTTTCCGTATAAAACGGATTGCGTTTTGTATCAGGCTTGCCGGCACGGCGTACCGGCTACGTACCACATTGCTCTCGGAACGGACATCATCCACCAGCATCCTTCGGTGGACTTTGCAGCCATCGGCGCATGTAGCGGTGTTGATTTTCACAGGATATGCCATTCCGTGTCGCAACTGGACGGCGGTGTGTATCTGAATTTCGGTTCGGGAGTCATTGGCCCGGAAGTCTTTTTGAAAGCCCTGTCCATCTCGCGAAACCTGGGATACAACGTTTTCAAAATCACTACAGCCAATTTCGACCTTGTCGATCTGGGAGACTACCGGTGTAAAATCGGTTACGACGACCCGAACTATTACTACCGGCCGCGGAAGAACATCGTGAACCGGCCAACCGGCATGGGGGGAAAAGGTTGGCATTTTTGCGTCGATCACCAGGTGAGTATCCCCAACCTGTATCGCAAATTAAAACCGTACACGGCATGATTTTGCAAAATGAAAGAAATGTACGCTCTGTACCCGGATGATCGCAAGAAGCATAATAAACCGGTAACTTATTATTTTACATACATAATTTGGAAGTATAATCATGGAAACATTCGAAAGGTTGAACGAACAGCAATTGAATGATATCTTGTCGAAAATCGGCAAGGTAAAAATCGGAATGGTGGGAGACTTGTGTATTGATATCTACTGGAAGGCGGACATGACTCGCAGCGAGCTGTCGCGTGAGACGCCTCATTTCCCGCTGCCGATCGTGGAAGAACGCATGTCGCCGGGAGGAGGAGGTAATGTAGTGGTCAACATGGCAGCCTTGCATCCGGCACGAACAGAAGCCATCGGCGTGATTGGCAACGACTGGCGCGGGAAAGCATTGTTATCGACGCTTCAAAATCACGGGATCGGCGACAGCGGTGTAGTGATCAGCGACAACTTGATTACCAATGCCTATTGTAAACCCGTCCGGAAAGGTTTTTCGGATGTGGCATACGAAGACCCGCGACTTGATTTCTGCAATTACGAACCCCTGCCCAAAGCAGCCGAACAAGCATTGCTGGCCAGGTTGGAACAGGCGGTAAAAGAGTTGGATGTGCTTTGTGTTTCGGATCAGTTTCGTTACGGCTGCATTACGCCGGCCGTTCGCGAACAGCTTATCGGTTATGCGGCCGGAGGGTTGACGGTTATTGTTGACAGCCGTAACCAGACAGGCGAGTACCGGAGCGTGCTTATGAAACCCAATGAAATCGAAGCCTGGAGCGTGGTGCACGGAGGGCTGTTTCCTCCGCAGGGCGGAAGCCTTGATGTCTACGCGGAAATGGCCGAACGGCTGGTACAAATCAACGGCGCACCGGTGTGCGTAACGATTGGTGCGAACGGCTGCCTCTATTCGGACGGACGGCAGACAACGCATGTCGCTGCTTATCCCGTGAAACCGCCCATTGACATTGTAGGCGCCGGCGACACTTTTTTAGCCGCATTCGGTTCGGCGCTGGGCGCCGGCATGGCGCCTCTCGTTGCCGCCTCATTCGGGAATCTGGCTTCAAGCGTCACCGTAAAGAAAATCGGAACTACAGGCACAGCCTCTCCGCAGGAATTGAAAGAACGGTTGCGCACTGCAGAATGACAAGATTGGGTGGAATAGTGGTATTTTGAAATGCTATGGAAAGAAGATTTTTCTACGTTTGAACACCCTGCCCTTAGGGGGTTTTGTGGTTTTAGCGTTACGAAAAAAACACAATATAAATTTGAATGGAAGATGAAAAAATCAGAAAGTAATCGTACGAAAACAAGATGTTTTGCAGGACTTGTAGCCGGATTGTTGCTGGCCTCCTGCACGGGAGGCGGCAGGGTATGGATTGCACCTGCGCCTGAAGGCGTAGCACTCTGTCCGAATTTCGAGGTGAGGGTAAACGGACAGGCCGCTCCCGTGTATGCGGCACGGGTGGCTCCGGTAGAAAGAGAATTGCGCGACAAGGCCATGGACGACAAAGCCAATTCTGCACTTTACTACGATATGGCCTCGTTCGCCTGTTTTGAAATGGAAGGCAAGGTAGAGGTAAAAGTAACGTACAAAGAAACGATTCACACGGTGAAAATCCTGCCCTCGGCCGACAGTATTTGCGCCCGGGTGAATGGACGTACAGCCACGTTCACGATGACGCGCCCCCGCTACCTGACGGTGGAAATAAACGGTCACATGTTCAACTCGCTGCATCTCTTTGCCGATGCTCCCGATGTGGACATTCCGGACAAAAATTCACCGGATGTAATCTTTTTCGAGCCGGGAATACATCAACTTACGCATCTGGAACTGAAAGACAATCAAACGCTCTATCTCAGTCCCGGCGCTGTCGTACAAGCAGTGATTGATCCGCAGGAGCCGTTTACCGTGTCGGGCTATTCGGGGCTGAAAAACTATGTGCCGGCCATTGTGTTGAAAGGGAAAAATATCCGTGTCTGCGGACGGGGCATCCTCGACGCGACGGGCTGTACGACACACTCCCGCGAAATGATTTTCTCCGCTTTGGGCAGCGAAAACATCCGCATCGAAGGCATCGTGATCCTCGACTCGCCCAGTTGGACGGTGCCGATTCAAGGTTCCGACAAGGTGAAGGTGAAAAACCTCAAGCTGATAGGCTACCGCGCCAATTCGGACGGGATTGACATCTGCGGCAGCACGCGGGTAGAGGTGGCCGACTGCTTTATCCGCACGCACGACGACCTGGTAGTTATCAAGACACAGACGGGTATGAAGCCGGCCAGTGACATTCACGTACACGGCTGCGTGTTGTGGAATCAGTGTGCGCACGCGCTGAGCCTGGGCGCCGAATTGCGTCAGGACGTCAGCCGGGTCGTGTTCGAGGATTGCGACGTGATACACGACGTCGGACGCGAATGGACGCTACGCATCTTCCATTCCGACAAGGCCACCATCCGTGACATCCGTTTCGAGAACATCCGTATTGAGCAGTCTGTCCGTCTCATCTCGCTGTGGCTCGACAAGGGCTATTATTCGCGCGACGAGGAACGGGGACACATTCGTAACATCACCTTCAAGAATATCCATGCCCTCGGCGAGCCGATGACGGTGGAACTGAAGGGATACGACAGCGAGCACACGATAGACGGGGTGCTCTTCGACAACGTGACCCGCTATGGCAAGCCGCTGACACGCGAGGTAATCAAGATGAATGATTTTGTGGAAAACGTGGTGATACGGTAGTTATTTTTAACCACGGAGGCACAAAGGACACGGAGTACACGGAGA
>JAITAY010000200.1 GCA_031283915.1 Tannerella sp. | reverse complement strand
CATTCTTTATGAGAAAAATTATGCGAATTCATTTGCATAGATCATAAGAATAGGGATGCATCCTTAACAGGATGCAATATAGGGTTATACCGGTTTATCTACCGGGCGATGCATCCCTGACGGGATGCCGGAAACAAAATCTTAACTTGATGACATTGAGTTAAAACGGACGGCAATGTGTGGGGATTGGGCTAAAGCCCTGCGGAGGCGCTGTTGCACTTTTTTTTCTAACCACTAACTACCCCTTTATGCACAAAACTATACCGCGTGCAGTATAACTGTAATTTCATATCTGTTTTTTCTCCCATGCGGCGAAACGGAAATACAATGTACAGCCGGCCAACAATGTGAGGAAATAGACAAATTCGCAGAGGTAGCAGATATGTACGGGCTGACGCAGTCGGACGCCCGCCACGTAGACGAAAAGCATATAAATCACCAGTACGCCGAGTTCAATCACAAAAGCCGGACGGGTGTTGCCCGTTCCCGACAGACCGTTAAAGACCACCGTGGCCATCGAACAGATCAGCGCCGTAGCAGCAATCACGTACAGCGAGGGCACCGAATCCGCCAGCAGGACGGCATCATTCGTATAAATCGACAGTATGGCACGGGGGAAAAAACACAGTACCAGCGAAAAACACGTCATGAGACCGGCGGAAATCCGTACCATCCGCCGAATCAGCGGAAGGACCTGCGACACCTTGCCTTCTCCCATGATATTGCTGACCAGCGTGTTCGTCGTCGTGGAGAGCGCATTGACCGGAATAAACATCACCACGTAGACGCTGCGGACGATGTTGGCAATGGCCAGTTCGCGCTGTCCGAGGCGTTCGACGATGATGAAAAACAGGAAAAAAGTACTCATCGATACGAACTGCTGCAACATCATGAAAACGGATACACTCAAGACCTCTTTCAACAGAACGGGATCGAACGGAAGGATGCGATGCAGCCCGTACTGTTTCCGGTCAACCGTCAGCGCAATGTATATCAGGAAAAAAACGACCGAAGCGCCTTCGGCCATGACGGATGCAATGGCGGCGCCCTGAATCCCCATCCGGGGCAGTCCGGCATGACCGAAAATCAGCAGATAATCCAGTATGACATTGATTCCGGCCATCAGCAGCGCATTCCACGTCAGCACTTTCGTGCGGGTAATCCCCACGAAGAACGCCCGGAACATGACATTCACAAACGAAAAGAAGAAACCGAAGACACGCCAGTCCAGAAATTCCAGGGTGGCCGTGCGGACGGCCTCCGACGAGATCAGCATCCCCATGAGGCTGCCGGCCATCAGGCGGGAAAAGAGGAAAATCAACGCCGCCAGCACAGTCAGGAAGAAGACGCCCTGAATCACCACCGGTCCTGCTGCCGCGAAGTTACGTTCGCCGTTGCGCCGGCCGATCAGGATCTGTGACCCGGTACTGAAACCGAAGGCGACGGTGAAAACGCAAATATAATACAGGCCGCCCATCGCCGAAGCGCCCAGTTCCACCTCGCCCACGCGCCCCAGAAAAGCCGTATCCGTCACGTTGATGATGTTCTGCGCCAGCAGACTCAAAAAAATCGGATAGCTTATTTTCCAGATATGCCTGTTCGTATACATAGAACATCTATGGTTGACGCCTCAGCCCCAGCCACAAGGCGGTTAAGTCAATTGATTGGTAGCCGTGTCGGGAAAAATCACGGTCGGACGGAAGTTCCCGGCTTCCTCGAACTCCATGTGTGCATACGAAAGAATGATGATGACATCGCCCGGCAATACGCGGCGGGCAGCCGCACCGTTCAGGCATATCACGCCCGAACCGCGCCGGCCCTTGATGACATACGTCTCAAACCGTTCGCCGTTGTTATTGTTCAGCACATACACTTTCTCATACTCAATCAGGTTGGCCGCCTTCATCAGGTCTTCATCAATCGTGATGCTTCCGATGTAGTCCAGATTGGCTTCCGTCACCGTCACCCGGTGGATTTTCGATTTTAAAACTTCGATATACACGTGGCTATGTTAAATTACAGTTAGGTTCCTATTTCATTGTCTTCGGTTGCGTCCGGGAAGTAAATAGCGGGTAGTTGGTAGTTAGTAGTTAGTAGTTAGTAGAACAGCCATCGGTAGCTCCGTGATGTGACGACGCCGCCTTCTTCCCGTCTACCCAATCTACTAACTACTAACTACTAACTACCATCTACTAACTACCTTTTTATCCCTAAATTCATCCCTCGCACCGTATATATTTCACATTGTCAATCAGTCTCACCTCCCCGCAATAAACGGCAATGCAACCGACCGCCTGCGTCGATTCGTTCCACTGCCGGAGGGGCAAAAGGGTCGTTCCGTCCACAATTTCGAAATATTCCACGCACAGCTGCGGCGACTGATTCAACGTGTGTACAACCCGGTCAATCACCTCGCGCACGCTTTTTCCGGCTGCAAAAGTACGACTTTCTTTCAATGTGGCGGCAATCAGCGGCGCGACCTGACGCTGTTCGGCCGTTAAACGCACGTTCCGGCTACTCATGGCTAATCCGTCCGGCTCCCGAAGAATCGGACAGGCGACGATTTGCACCGGCAAGCCCAGTTGCCTCGCCATCTCCCGGACGACGGCTACCTGCTGGAAATCCTTCTCGCCGAAGTAGGCGCTGTCCGGTTCGACGGCCTGAAACAGCTTGCTCACAATCTGGGCGACGCCGTTGAAATGGCCTGGACGGAAAGCGCCCTCCATCCCGCGTGCCACCGTGCCGAAATCGAACACGCGCGTGTCCGGTTCAGGGTACATCTCCGCTTCCGACGGCGCAAAAACGTAATCGCACCCGTTCGCAGCCAACAGCTCGCTGTCTTTCTCCAGCGTCCGCGGATAGGCAGCCAGATCGCGCGGATCGTTAAACTGCGTCGGATTCACAAAAATACTGACCACGCAGACGTCGTTTGCCCTCCGGCACCGTTCCGTCAGGCTCAGATGTCCCTCGTGCAACGCGCCCATCGTCGGGACAAAACCAATCCGTCTTCCGGCCTGCCTTTCCCGTGCAAGCGCCTCCCGCAGTTCCCGAATTTCTCTTACAACTTTCATATTTATCACATCTTACCCGCTTGTGTTACAGGTCGGGCAATAGATTTCAAACCGACTGCAAAGCAACAAAATAAATTTATAACTTCCTGCATTTTTACGGGGAAAATACATTTATTGAGCATTGTTTTGACGCAGCCGCATGAAACCCGTATCAGATTTTTTGCTATCTTTGTACCCGAATTTTTACTATATACTCAAGAATTTCAGAATTAAAGAATGGATGCCAAACGAGTTTTATTTATAACCCAAGAAATAAATCCTTATCTTTCGGAATCAGAGGTCGCTACGATATGCAGAGACTTGCCGCACGGAATCCAGGAACTGGGCAGGGAAATCCGAACCTTCCTGCCTAAATACGGTTGTATCAATGAGCGAAGGTGTCAATTGCACGAAGTGATCCGGCTTTCGGGGATGAACCTGATTATCGACGACACTGACCATCCGCTGATCATCAAGGTTGCCTCTATCCAGTCTGCACGTATGCAGGTTTATTTTATTGATAATGACGATTTCTTCTATCGAAATGCAACCGTTTTTGACGAAAATGAAGAGGGATTTGTAAACAACGACGAACGCGCGATTTTCTATGTGCGGGGCGTCTTTGAGACCATCAAGAAGTTGCGCTGGATACCGGATGTGATTCACTGTCACGGATGGCTCACGGCGCTGGCACCCCTGTATTTGAAGCGTATGTATGCGGACGATCCGTGTTTCTCGCGTACGAAAGTGATTTATTCCATCTACGGAAAAACATTCCAGTCTGCGTTTGCAAACGATTTGAAGAAGAAACTGAAACAGGACGGCGCTACCGATAACGACATGAAACTCATCACCACGCCTGACTTCGTTTCTTTAACCAAACTGGCCATTCAGTTTTCGGATGCGGTGATTCTGGGCGCTCCCGAAGTCGATCCCGAAATCGTCGCTCATATTTCGAAAATCCAAAGACGCTTCCTTCCATATCAATTGCCTGAAAATTATATCAGTGTATATAATGAATTTTATGATTTAGTAATGAATTCCAAATAAGAAAACAATGAATATCAAACCATTCGTAGGGATTTGTGCAGGTGTGGCAGGGATATTCCTGAGCAGTTGCAATGATGCCATAAATCAGGTAGGTCCGAGCATCCTGCCGGACGAAGACAGGATTACGGTGTATGCGGATACTTTCCAACTGACGGCTTCTACGGTGAAGCTCGATTCGGTTTTTGCCAAAACGGCGTACGGCTATTTGGGGGAATTTTATGACCCGCTTTACGGCCGGTTGAAATCGGATTATCTTTGCCAGTTCTATTGCCAGGAAAATTTCCAGTTCAGCCGGACGCCTTATGAAGGCAAGATAGATTCCGTTTTCCTGTATCTGGAATACTCCGGATGGACGGGCGACGCATATACCCCCATGGAAGTACAAATCTATCCGGTAACCAAACAGTTGAATAAGATCTATTACGCCAATATCCAGGCCTCCGATTACAGCGACATGCAAAATCGGTTGGCCTCGCAGGTCGTTTCGGCGTCCAACGGTATAATCTCCGGCATACAGTCGATCTCGACGGCCGGTGACACATCCTATTATCACAGCTTCGAGATTCGTCTTCCGGTCGAATTGGGACAAAAAATATATGACGAGACGCAGCAGAATCCCTCGACCTTCCGGAATCAGGAAACGTTTAATCAGTTCTTTCCCGGTCTGTATGTGACCACCGGCTACGGCAGCGGAACCGTTTTTCACGTGGAAGATACCCGGATGATGATTAGGTACCGGTATGCGGAAACAAGCAGTACGGGTGTTGACTCCTTGGTCAGCGCTGTTGATGGGTTCAGGCTCACGAAAGACGTGATTCAGTTGAACCGCTTCGAGAATACGGATACCGAACAGTTGTTGGAAGACCATGCGGACTGTACTTACCTGAAGACGCCGGCGGGGATTTTCACGCGACTCGTGATCCCCGCACGGGAGATCAGGGAGGTTATCCAGGGTCGTATGATAAACAACCTGCCGCTGGAGCTGAAATACCTCCCGCAGGAGGAATGGCTCTATGCGCTTGCGCCGCCGTCTCACCTGCTGCTGCTGCCGGAAGATTCACTGAGGTCTTTCTTCGAAAACAGTAACATTGAAAATAGTGTCTTTTCGTATATATCCACCCCCGACGGGGTGTCTTCGCCTACCGCTTCCGGACAGGGATACAACCCGACGACCCGGACGTATTCGTTCAGGAATATCGCTAATCTGTTGAGCTATCACCTTGCTACATCGCCGGACGAAGATTTGCGAATGCTGGTTGTTCCGGTTAATCGCATCTGTCAGACGTACAGCAACAGCAGTAGCTATTATTATGACAGCAGCAGTACAACGTATTATACCACGGCAATCAGTCCTTACCTGGCACCCTCGGGACTTAAATTGCGGAAAGATAACATGCAGATCGTGATCTTGTCCAGCCGGTTTACCAACAAAGTGAAAGAATAGAAAATAATGAATATCGGATATATATGCTGCGCAGGAAGAGTTTGCGCAGAAATGGGTAGTTAGTTTTCAAATTGAGATAATATACACTTTCCTGCTTAACCCCTCCCCCGACCCCTCCCCACAAGGAGAGGGGGGCGAATCGGCGGTCACGACTGTTTTATATTATACGCGGTGTAAAATACTGATCTCCGGAGAGAGGTATAGACGCACGGCTGTATGTCTCCACCACCGCAAAAACAGCAGGCATGCCCGTCTTTGGGCGGTACGAAGCTACCCGGTAAGCATGTCACAAAATCACGCCGTGCACAGTATGGGTGTTTATTATCTCAGTTTGAAAACTGATTGCCCGTTTTTCCGCACAAAATCTTCCCGCGTGAGAATATAAACACATAAACAGCCGTGACCGCCGATTCGCCCCCCTCTCCTTGCGGGGAGGGGTCGGGGGAGGGGTATTGGATGGCTTCGTCCCGCTCATTCCTGTGTCCCGTTTTTCTTCAGCGCGTAAATCCGCCGGATGATGTCAACGACTTTTAATCCTTCCAGGACATTGGTGGCAATGGTTTCGGAGGTGTTCTCCCGAAGGACGTTGACGACG
>JAITAY010000137.1 GCA_031283915.1 Tannerella sp. | reverse complement strand
CTAATAAACGGTATAACACAATCAGTTACGTATATTGATGAAGGCAACATTTACCGTCTCGCCGCCAAATCCGAGCTTCCCGGTGCGGAAGCATTTGAATCGTGGATTTTCGATGAGGTATTACCGTCCATCCGCAAGACCGGTGCATACGCTACCCCCGCTACGATTGATGCAATTATAGCAGACCCCGAATTTGGAATCAAACTGCTTTCATCGCTCAAGGAGGAACGCCAAAAACGCATGGAAGCCGAACGGATACAGGCCGAATTGCGGGCTTCCGGTGAGGCGATGCGTCCCAAAGCTCTCTTTGCCGACGCCGTAGCCGCCAGCGACCGTAGCGTGCTTGTTTCGGAACTGGCCAAAATTCTAAAACAAAACGGCGTAGAAATCGGCCAAAACCGGCCGTTTGTCTGGCTTCGGGAAAAAGGCTACCTTTGCAGTAAAGGAGAGTACTACAACCAGCCCACTCAGAAGGCAATGGAACTCGGACTGTTTGAACTCAAGAAAACGAGTATTGCCAAACCTGATGGTTCGGTACTGGTTACGGGTACAACCAAGGTTACGGGTAAGGGACAAATATATTTTGTGAATAAATTTATCGGAAATAAAAGTGTTGCACAGTAATTAGTATTTACCCCTCCCTGTCGAACAAAGGGAGGGGTAATTTTCAAAAAAACATCAATCAGGCAAACGGAATGGCCAAGTATGATAAAAAGATAGTCGAACGTATCTGCCATCTGATTAGTACAGACAGTTATACGATAGAAGAGATATGCAAAGATGTTCGCATATCAAAGGACACTTTTTATGATTGGAAAAAGAGAAAATCCGACTTTTCCGACGCTATTAAAAAAGCGGAAAAAGAGTTTAATGAATTGGTTGCCGCGGAGGCCAAAAAGTCTTTGATGAAAAAGATACGCGGCTATACGGAGCAGGAAAAGAAGACCACTTCGGTCGACACCGGCAAGCGGAGCAAAGACGGTAAACCTGTTTTCCGGGTAAAGGAGCATGTTGTAACCGATAAGCATTTCCAGCCGGATACGACGGCTATCATTTTTGCCCTGACCAACCGTGAGCCTGAGAAATGGAAAAACCGCGTCAACAGCGAACTGACGGGAAGGGACGGGAAAGATTTGTTTGAAGGATTCGACCCGTCGAAATTGACCAGCGAAGAACGACAGGCGCTATTAACAGTCGTTGAAAAATATGACCGAATGAATGAAGGTGAACGGTGAAACCATATTGAGAATGGCTCGAAAGGTGCAGGCTTTTGAATGTACCCGCGATCTGTTTTATTTTTTGAAAACATTTTGGAGCGTGATTATCAGGGAAGAACCCGTATTCAACTGGCATATCCCCTATCTGTGCAACGAACTGCAAATGCTGGGGGAGTGTATCATACGGCGTGAGGAAAAGCCGTATGACCTTATTGTGAACGTGCCTCCCGGTTCGACCAAATCAACGGTGGCAACGATTATGTTCCCGGCATGGCTGTGGGCGAATGACCCGACGCTGCGTATCATATCCAATTCCTATTCGACCGACTTGTCGGAAGACCATGCATCGAAATCGCGTGACATTGTCATGTCCGAATTGTACAGGTTGCTTTTCCCGCATGTCGAAATACGTCACGATAGTTCGGGGAAAAGCAAGTACGATACCACACAGGGCGGCGAACGCCGGGCAACGTCTACCAGCGGGGGCATCACGGGAAAACATGCGCACGTCATCATCAATGACGACCCGCAAGACCCCCGGCAGGCTGAATCGGAAGCCTACCGCAGGCAGGCGATTGAAAGGACGAAAACGCTGTCGTCGCGCAAGGTGAACAAACGCAATACGCCGATGATAACCATCATGCAGCGCCTTCACGATGAAGATGTAACCGGATATTTGCTGAAACGGAAAGGCGAAACGATACGGCATATCTGTCTTCCCGCGGAACTGTCGGACAATGTGAGTCCGGACGAACTTAAAAAGAATTACCGGAACGGTTTGCTCGACCCTGCAAGAATCGGTCGCGAGGTGATTGCCGAAGCGAGGATAGACCTCGGTTCACGGGGGTATGCCGGACAGTACGGGCAGAATCCTGTTGCCGACGGGGGTAATATTGTCAAAAGGGAATGGTTCGGCAAAATACCGCTTGCTCATTTTGAGGCCATGCGCGGTCATACGCCGATACATTTTTTTCTTGATACGGCCTACGATGAAAAAAAGGAAAGCGACAATGACCCAAGCGGCATTATTGCCGTCTGCAAGATTCAGGGAAAACTGTACGTTTATAACGGGCAAAAGGTCTACAAGGAGTTTCCCGAACTGTGCAGGTTTATTGTTCAATATGTCAAGGCATACGGATACACGGGGCAAAGCACCGTTCGGATAGAGCCAAAGGCAAACGGCGTGTCTATTGTCCAGCAGTTGCGCAGGCAGACGAAATTGAATGTTACGCGGGGACAGTCTCCTGTAGACAGCAAAATGGTGCGTCTTACGGCACAATCGGCAAAAATCGAATGCGGGCGCGTCGTGCTGGTGGAGGGTGTATGGAACGATGGGTTTCTGGACGAGGTTTGCGGCTTCCCTGCAAAAAAGCATGACGAGTATGTAGATGTACTTTGCTATGCAATGAGTTATTTTCTGGACGACAACGAATACAGTCCGGAAGAACTGGAAGAACTTGAATATATTTCCAATATGTTGTAAATAATTGATACGGTATGAATTTTATAAACTGGATAGCTAAAAAAACGGATACGGTTTCCGGAGGCGCGAAGTTGTTCGATGAATTGCTTTCGCAAAGAAACATCGGTGGAGCGTTGTCGCTGATGACGGACAACAGGGGCAAAGTAAACGAGGCGTTAAAGGTGTATGACTTGGGTAAACATTCCATTCTTATGCGAAAGGATAAGGCTGTTTTCGGCAAGAAAAATCCGGAAACAGGATACAGGGAGTTTTTACGGTGGGAAAAGAAATGGAAGATTCCCATCCCCTATGCGCAATACATCAACGAAATGGCACTTGTATTCCTGTATGGCCGTCCGTTGAAATGGTCTCAACTGTCTACCGGTACAGACCTCGCTTTCGAAGCGTTTACGTACTGGATGAAACGTATCCGTTTCGACTCGAAAATCAGAACCGCCAAACGCCTGGCGGGGGCGGAGACGCAAAGTGCAATGCTGTTCCACGTTTACCGCAATGATGAAGGAAAGGCGGATTTGCTCCTCAAAATACTTGCCGCCAGCCTCGGGGACGACCTCTATTTCCGTAAAGACCAGTTCGACCGTTTGACGGCTTTTGCCCGCGGATACAGCCTGTCGGAAGAAAGCGGACGGGCTGTCTATCATCTGGACATATACACGAAAGAAAGAATTTATTTGTGCAAAAGGGTGCATTTCGGGTGGGATGTGGAAGAACAGCCCAATCCGGCCGGGAAAATACCGGTGATTCTTTTCGAACAGGAAACGGAGTTTGCCGGTGTGGAGGCTATGATAGAACGGCGCGAATGGATGGCAAGCCGTCTGTCGGACGTGAACGACAGTTTTTCCGACCCGACACTGGTGGTGATTGGCGATAACATTTCGTCGTTGCCCGGACAGGAGGAAGACCGGAAAGCGATTCATATCAAACCGGGCGAAAACGATTCGCGGGTAGATGTGCGATACTTGACATGGGATGCGGCATCCGAATCCAGGAAACTGGAAGGGGAATATCTCGACAGGCAGATTCTCGGCAAATCCCTTACACCCGACATCAGTCAGGAGCAGATAAAGGGGCTTAGCAACCTTTCGGGCAAGGCGCTTAAACAGTTGATGATTCTGGCCAGTATCAAGGCGGAAATGCGAAAGGAGACGCACGATGAATACGCAAGCCGCATCGGAAGTCTGGTAAAGGCGATTATCGGGAATGTGCTTGATGTTCGCATGAAAGCGGAATGTGAAACGCTC
>JAITAY010000111.1 GCA_031283915.1 Tannerella sp. | reverse complement strand
TTTCTTAAACTCGGACGGAGGCAGTCCGTAAATCTTACTGTTGTCCGAACTGGCCGTTTCGAGGTTCTTGTATCCCATTTTGGCGACGGTTTCCAGCACTGCCTGGATCCCGGATTCTTTTACCATGTCCCTCAGCGAATACAACTGAAGGCCGATATTTTTGGCGGCGGCCGCTTCTTTGCACGAAGACAGCAATCGAGGCATCACAACTCCACCTGCCAGTAACATAGATGCTCGCTTAATAAAGTCACGTCTGTTCTGCATACGTTTCAATTTTTTGATTGTTTATGCGGCAAAAATAATACTTATTCGGATAAAATACATCCAACTCGCAGAAAATATTTATTTCTCCAAAGAAAACGTTTTCCGTCCAATCATGTTCCCGTCCGCAAAAATGTCGACGCGATATGCGCCTGGCGAAAGATATTCTTCTACGTTCCAGTACATCGTTACTTGCATTTCTTCGCCGCCGTATTCGACAGTCTTCATCATGGAGTATGCTATTTCCCTGTTTTCGAAGGCGAACATGCCGGAGTTGGGCTTGAGCAGAATATCGTCGTCGGGTTTCAGGATACGCACATACAGGGCTTTTTCGCCAACCGGCGCCGTGATGTTTCTGGCGATCGAAAACTGTACCATCAGTTGCGCCGTCTTGTCGATTTTTTTCGACAGCTTTCCTTTCGACGTAAGGGGCGTGATTTGGATAGCCGTCGCGTCCAGCCGGCTTGCCAGACTGACGCGCTCGGTCAGTTTTTCTTTTTCTTTGGTTAATTGGGCGGCTACCGAACTGGCTTGCCGGTATTGCCTTACGACCTGCTGGTTTTCTGTTTTCAGTTTCTGATTCTCGGTACTCAGCGAATCAATCTGGGCGACGTACCCGCGCATGATTTTGCGAAGCGATTCCAATTCTTTTTTCAGTTCGCCGATGCGTCGGGCATTGGTTGTTTTTACCGTGCGCAGTTCTTCCATCAGCCGCTGGACGCGCATCTGCTCGGTAGTCAGCAAGGCTACAAGCGAATCGTTGCTTACGTTGAATTTGTAGCCTTCGTACTGCATCGACAATTCTTCGTATTCGTCGGTCAAAGACGCTTTTTCGAGCGCAAAAAGTTCTTCCATGTCAGACATGCGCTGCCGCTGGTGAAGAATGTAATATACAGCTCCTCCAATAAGTATCGCGACTACAACAATCGCCGTAATAATCAGTGATTTCTTTACTATCTTTTTTTCGTCTGAATCCATATCCATACTTCGTTCAAAACAGAATCCGGCACAAAGATAATGATTTATCAAAAAAGTATGCAAACTTTTCTTTCGATGGACAGGGCTAATCTCCGGAAAAAACATACCCGGCATTTCAGACGCGCTTTTTGCCTTATCACCGGTTCGTTCCCTCAAACAGGTCGTGCGTGACTTTTTCTTCCTTTTTCTGCGATTTGAAGTTGTTGAAAGTATAGCTCAGCGACAGCGTGACTAACGGCGACCTGGGATAGATGACTGTTCTTGAATCCAGGTTTGCGCCGTTTTTAACGTCCACATACCGGGCGGTGGAAAACAGGTTCCGCACGTTCAGGGTAGCGGCCAGTTTGCGGCCGAACAGTTGCCGGCGCGCCGAGAGGTTGAAATAGAAAAATTCGTCTACCCGTCCCTGCGTGCTCACCGACGGGCCTACGAAATAGCTTTCCAGCCGCAGGCGGGTGTTTTTTGCAACGTCGAAATTGTTGTTGAAGGCGAATTGCCAGTTGAGGCTTTTCTCGTCGTCTCCCATTTTGTATTCGTTGGCGATGGCGTAGTAAAACAGGCTTCCGTTTACGTCCATGTTCCACCATTTGGCGGCTTGCAGGGTGAGGACAAGTTCCGCGCCCGTGGCATAGTCGTTGCCTACGTTGGCCATCGAGTCGAGCGTTACGCCTGTGTGATAGGGCACGCGCACGCGCTCTATTTTGTCGGTGCGCCGGCGGTGAAACAGGGTAGCCGCGGCGGAATGTTCGCCAATTGTTTTGTTGTAAGTCAGTTCAACGGAGTTGGTATATTCCGGGCGAATCATGGGATTGCCGCACTGGGCGGTGTAGTAATCGACATACACGACGTACGGCTCCATGTAAAACAGTTGAGGCTGCGTGATCCGGCGCGAGTAGCCCAGGTTCAGGCGGTTGTTTTCGTTGAAGGCGTAGGAGAGATGCAGCGAGGGAAACAGGTCGAACCTGTCCCACGTGTGACGCGCCCATGCCTGGCTGTTTCCCAACTTGCGATGGATAAATTCGCCCCTCAAACCGGCCTGGTAGCTGAAACGGGAATAGGTATCGGACAGCATCGCGTACAGGGCGTGAATGTCTCTCCGGAAGACGAATTTATTGTACAGATCGTCCCGGCGCTCGAAATCGCCCAGCGAAGGGTTGTAGAAATCCACCGTATAGTCGCCGTCTTCGGTATAGGTGAAGAAGTAATACCCGGCCTCGAATTTGCCGGTTTCGTTTCCGAGCGGGCGGACATAATCGAGGTTGCCCTGCACCGTGAGGCGGTATTCAGCTTCCCAAGCCCTGTGTCCCTGCACCCTGTTGCCGGACAGGTTGAACAGGTCGGTATAGAAAAACTCCATCGCGTCGTGTTCATAAAAGGAGAAGAAAGAACCTTTCAGGCTGTGTCCGTTTTCCGAAAAGCGATGCTCGAAGCCTACGTCTCCCCTGAGCGTCAGGTCGTGCAGGCGCACGTAGTCGTGCCCGTCGTATGAAGCGTTTGTTTCCTGTCCGCTGTCGTCCTGCCGGTAAGTATCTTCGTAATGCAGTCGCCCTCCGCGGTTGCGTACGCGGTATATTGTTTCCAGCGCGGCCGACCATGTGGTTTTATTCCTGAACCAGTCTAATCCGCTTCGGAGGGAATACAGATCCACGTAACTTTTCCGCTCGCCCGTGGCATGGGTGGTAGTCAGTACGCCGTCCGTACGGATATGTTTCAACTGGTCGAAATCGCTGACCAGATACCTTCGCGACGCTTCTCCCGACGTTTGCCAGCGCAGGCGGCGATTTGCGTACGAGGCCAGAAAATCCACGTTGCGCGATTCCACCGTACTGCCCATCGTGTTGATCATTCCGCTCCATCCGCCGCCGGTTTGTTTTCGCGTATTTATTTGGATAATTCCGGCAACGCCGTCGGCTTCGTTCTTTGCCGAGGGGGTGCTGATGATTTCGATGTTCTCTATCTGTCCGGCGGGAATCTGCTCCAGCGCGGCGCTGCCCTCCACCGTAGCCGGCTTGCCGTCGATATATACCTTGAATCCCGAACTGCCGCGGAACGAGAGTTCTCCGTTTGCATCCACCCTAACCGAGGGCGTTTGTTCGAGAATGTCGATAGCCGTACCGCCCGAAGCCGAAATATATCCCGAAGCCTCAATCACTTTCCGGTCGAGCTTGTAAACTACCGGACGGCGGCGGGCGACGATTTCTACTTCCGCCAGTTCCGTGTCCGAAGGCCGGAGCGGAATATCGGGATGAATAACGTTCCGGCGTTTCTCGGTCAGGCTCAGGTCGAACCGCTGCGGCGAATAACCGACAAAGGAGACGGAAATAAAACAGTCGCCGGCGCGATTCGTCTTGAGCGAAAATATCCCGTCGCCATCCGTAGAAACGCCGGCGACCAGCGTCGAATCGGGCGTGTACAGCGACACGGTTACCCCAATCATCGCGTCGCCGGAGTTGTCGTCCAGCACGCGGCCGGTAATCGTCCAGCCGGTTTGCGCCTGCAATTCCGCAAAAAACAGGCATGAAATACACGCAATTAAAATTTTATTCTTCATTTGTATTCAGGATGATTCCGCAAAGATAGAAATTATTTCGATTTGGGATGTTTGATTTGGGATGTGGGATGTTGGGGGCTGGAGGTGCGGAGGTGGTTCTATTTTGATTTTAATTCTTTGATCTTTGATTTGGGATTGGGGATGTGGTATCTTGTTTCTTGCTTCTTGGCTCTTGGTTCTTGTATCTTGCATCTTGTATCTTGAATCTTGCATATTAAAGCCCCTCAATCCCCCGATACATTTGCCCATTTTTCAGGGAATCCCGCGTCAAGCGCGGGATGACAACGCCCGGAAAGCGATGTTCCGGTGCTTTTTGCTGTCTGCGTATTAGACAATCTTCCCGACGGCGTCGGGGAACTTGTCTGCGTAACATGAATTCTTCATTTAATTTGTAGATTATGAAACAAAGTATTACATTTACACCCGATTAGCGGACAAACATTGCGCA
>JAITAY010000025.1 GCA_031283915.1 Tannerella sp. | reverse complement strand
TTCTCCGAATGGAGTGATGGTTTGCTGTTTTTATTGTACTTTTATGCCCATGTGTAAATCTATTTTATGTTTTTCGTTATCACACAAATAGATGAAATAATACACATAACAAAGCGTTGAGTAATTTATTTTATGTCAGCGCTTTGTTTTTTTTGATGACTACCGACTTGCGGATTTAAGGAGAGACAAAAAGCTGTTCGGAAAATATTCCGTTCGGGAACTCCTAAAAGAGCTCGCTGTAATGAAAATTTCTTTTCTCAAAAATGTTGATCCCATAAAAAGTAAAATCTCTAAAAAACAATCGACCATTTTTAATGCTTTCAATATTCTGCCTTAAACGGCATCGTTATTAACTTTTTTCTCCAATTTAGGGATATTGGAATATAGGAATGGTTGATACTTAGCTGTTGTGACCGCCGCTCCCTCCCCTCCCTTTGTGGGGAGGGGTCGGGGGGAGGGTCAGAAATATATCAGAAACAGGCGCCTGTTTCCGTTCCTCTATTACATGGGCTACAGGCGTTTTAAACAAATAGCATCTCATAAAAAGATTGAGCCTGTTTCTTAGCGTATCTTTGCAGGCCTGTAAGTAACAACTAAATACACAAAATGATGAAAAGAACAAACTGGATAAGTTGCGCGTGGGCGGGATGGACGCTATTTTTTATTACCGGCACCGTCGCCTGCACGAAAGTGAAAACATTTACTCCCGGCGAATTATGGCCGGATAACCATGGCGTTCATATCAATGCGCACGGCGGCGGGATCCTGTATCGCGACGGCGTGTATTACTGGTATGGCGAACACAAAACCGAAGGCGCAGCCGGTAACAGGGCTAATGTCGGTTTTCACTGCTATTCGTCGCGGGACCTGTACCAATGGAAAGATGAAGGCATTGTGTTGAATGTTATGCCGGAAGGTTCCGGCAGTGAAATTGAAAAGGGATGCATCATGGAGCGTCCGAAGGTGATTTATAATACCAAAACCGGGAAATACGTGATGTGGTTCCATTTCGAACCCAAAGGCGGCGGATATTCGGGTGCCAGAAGCGGTCTTGCCGTAAGCGACCGTCCCACGGGGCCTTTTACCTTTATCAAGACTGTTCGCCCGAACGCCGGATACTGGCCGGTGAATTACCCGGACGAACGGAAAGAAGCGCCTGTACGTACGGAAGGGCAGATTTTTACAGGAGGGTCGCTGCCTGCGCATCCCGATTCGCTGAACCTTGTCAAGCGTGACTTCGAGGGCGGACAAATGGCGCGGGACATGACCCTGTTTGTCGATGACGACGGCAAGGCATACCATCTCTACGCTTCCGAGGAGAACAGTACGCTTCATGTCAGCCTCCTGAGCGAGGACTATCAGTCGCACAGCGGTACCTGCGTCCGTCTGTTTACCGGGCGTTTCATGGAAGCTCCGGCCATGTTCAAGAGAGACGGCAACTATTATCTGATCATGTCCGGCTGCACCGGCTGGGCGCCCAATGCCGGCCGTTCGGCAGTGGCATCCTCTGTTTGGGGGCCGTGGGAAGAACTTGGAAATCCCTTTGTAGGAACAGATGCGGAGCTTTCTTTCCATTCGCAAAGTACGTTTGTGTTACCTGTTCACCGGGGGCAGGAAACGCGGTTTATCTACCTGGGCGACCGCTGGACGCCGCAGAACGCCATCGACGGACGTTATATCTGGTTACCCGTCCGTTTTGAAAAGGAACGCTTTGTGATTGAATGGAAAGACCAATGGCATTTGTGAAGTTCTATTCCCCGCTTCTGTTTCTCGGATGATGTTCGATGATTTCCTTCCGCAGGGCTTCGCGGTCAATGTGCGTATAGAGTTCCGTAGTCGTGATTGTTTCATGCCCGAGCATCATTTGGATCGCACGCAGGTGGGCGCCCCCTTCGAGCAGGTGAGTGGCAAAAGAATGGCGGAAGGTATGCGGGCTGATACGTTTGTGAATCCCGGCGAGTTCAGCGTGCGTCTTGATGATATAAAACACCATGACCCGTGTCAGTCCCCTGCCCCGCCGGTTGAGAAAAAGCCTGTCTTCAAAACCTTTCTTCACGGCGATATGGTTGCGGTCGCATAAATAGTTCCTGATTTCGCGGAGTGCCGTTGGCGAAATCGGTACCAGCCGCTGTTTGTTTCCCTTGCCGGTGATTCGGATAAATTCCTCCTCAAAATACACGTCCGGATAAGCGAGGTTAATCAGTTCGGAAACGCGCAGCCCGCAACTGTACAGTACCTCCAGCATCGCCCGGTTGCGTTGTCCGGTTTCGGTGGAAAGGTCGATGGAATCCAGTATCCGGTTGATTTCGTCCAGCGTCAGTACTTCCGGTAGTTTCACGCCGATTTTAGGTGCTTCCAGCAGTTCCGTCGGGTCTCTGTCCACGTACTTTTCCCGCATCGCAAACCGGAAAAACGATTTAATGCCCGAAATGATACGCGCCTGCGACCGGGACGATATGCCGAGGTCTTTCAACTGCGCCACGAACTGTTGCAAATCGGCATAGCGAATCCCGCAAATATCCGTTTTCTCTTCATTGATGAAGCGGAACAATTTCTCCAAATCATCGAGATAAGCCTCTACGGTGTTGATCGACAAACCTTTTTCTAAACGAAGGTGTATCTCGTACTCATCCATAAGTTCCTTTTCGGTTTTCTCCATCCGGACACAGACTATGCAAAAAAAACACTACTTTTGCGCAAGAAATTGGGAATATTTCTTTGTCCCAAACAGGGGCAAAAGTAATAATAAAGATACAAATGCAATGAAGAAAATTCAAATAATCAACGGGCCGAACCTGAATCTTTTGGGCACCAGAGAGCCTTCCGTATACGGGAATACGACGTTCGCAGCCTGGTTGGAGATGCTGAAAACCACCTATCCGCAATGCGAAATAGCCTCTTACCAAAGCAACCTGGAGGGTGAACTAATCAACAAGATTCAGGAGACGGGATTTTCGTTTGACGGTATCATCCTGAACGCCGGTGCCTATACACACACGTCCATAGCGCTGCACGACGCCATCAAAGCCGTCACAACGCCGGTGGTGGAAGTACACATTTCGAACGTGTATGCACGGGAACCCTTCCGGCATCATTCCTTTCTGTCGGCCGTCTGCAAAGGCGTGATTGCCGGTTTCGGCATGGATTCCTACCGCCTGGCGCTGGAAGCGCTGCTGGCCGGATAATCGATTCTTACACGCTCATTTTTGATTTACAGCTTATGCTCAAACATACGAAAATCATTGCCACCATCTCCGACCAGCGTTGCGATGTTGAGTTTATCCACTCGCTTTACAAGGCGGGGATGAACGTGGTGCGGTTAAACACGGCTCACATGTCGCAGGAAGGCTTGAGCCGCGTGGTAAACAATACCCGTGCGGTATCCGGACGGATTGGCATCCTGATCGACACCAAAGGGCCTGAAATACGCACGACGCAGGCAGATATTCCCATAACCTTCAAGACCGGGGAAAGAGTGAAAATTGCAGGAAACCCGGAAGAAAAGACGACGCACGACTGCATTTATGTCTCATACAAAACCATTGCCGACGACCTGAAGACGGGCAACGATATCCTGATCGACGATGGCGATCTGGAACTGAGAGTCGTGGAAAAACAACCCGGATACCTGGTTTGCGAAATCCTGAACGATGCTGTGCTGGGCAGCCACAAAAGCATGAACGTTCCCGGCGTGCGGATCAACCTGCCTTCGCTGACGGAGAGAGACCGGGAAAACATCCGCTGGGCGATTGTGCACGACCTGGATTTCATCGCCCATTCCTTTGTGCGCAGCAAACAGGATGTGCTGGACGTACAGCGCTTGCTGGACGAGCATCACAGCCCGATGAAAATCATCGCCAAAATCGAGAACCAGGAAGGCGTAGACCACATTGACCAGATACTCGAAGTAGCCTACGGTGTGATGATCGCCCGCGGCGACCTGGGTATCGAAGTGCCGGCCGAGCAGGTGCCGGGTATTCAGCGTCTCCTCATCCGCAAGTGCGTAGAAGCCAAGAAACCCGTGATTGTCGCCACGCAGATGCTCCATTCCATGATTACCAATCCGCGTCCGACCCGTGCGGAAGTGACCGACGTAGCTAATGCCATTTACTACCGCACGGATGCGCTGATGCTGAGCGGCGAAACGGCCTATGGCAAATATCCCGTCGAATCGGTACAGACCATGACGAAGATCATCCGCGAGGCGGAACGCACCAAACTGAGCGCTAATGATATTCGCGTTCCGATTCAAAGCGATGATTTGGACGTGACTTCCTTTCTGGCCAAACAAGCTGTTAAGTCCTCCCAGAAACTGAATGTGCGGGCGATTATTACCGATAGTCACACCGGCCGTACCGCCCGTTACCTGGCGGCCTTCCGCGGGGTAGCCACGGTCTTTGCCATCTGTTACAGCGAGCAGGTCATGCGCATGCTTTCGCTCTCATACGGTGTCTGGGCGGTCTACCAGCCGTGGAACGAGAATCGCCGGGAATACTTCTATGACGCCCTGCGCCGGCTGATCGACAGCGGACGGCTTACCCTGCGGGACAAGGTGGCTCACCTGAGCGGAAGCCTGGGCACCGGAGGGGGCACGTCGTTTCTTGAAATCAACGAAGTCGGGAAAGTCTTCAGCGCCGGGAAAGAGTATCAACTGCCCACGTTCAATCACTGAAACGCCAGGATGACGCCGGATGACGCCGAGGCCGCCTACATCCTCGAACATATCGACGAAGAGGGGGAACTGCTTGCCGCGCTGAACCGCGATGCTCATGTGAAGCTGTTGCGTCCGCGCATGATTGCCGGGCATTTACAGGGACGTCTGCTGAAAATGTATTGCCGGATGATCCGTCCGCAGCGCGTACTGGAAATCGGTACCTACACCGCATACGCCACCCTTTGCATGGCGGAAGGCTTGACGGACGGCGCGCTGATTCATACCGTTGAAATAAACGATGAAATGGAACCGTTCATCCGTCCCTACCTGGAGCAGTCGCCCCACAGACAGAAAATCCGCGTACACTGGGGTGATGTAGCCGATATCCTGCCCGCGCTGAACGAGACGTTTGACATGGTTTATATCGACGCCGACAAACGGGCATACTGCGCCTATTACGAACTGGTCTTTCCCTGCGTCCGTCCGGGCGGATTTATTCTGGCTGACAATACGCTGTGGTCGGGAAAAGTGATGGAAAAGCATACGCCCCCTTCCGACATGCAGACGAAAGGCATCAGGGAGTTCAACGAAAGAATCCGAAACGACTCGCGTGTAGAGAAAGTAATGATTCCCCTGCGCGACGGCTTGACGGTGATCCATAAACTTTGATAACATAAAACCAAGGAGACACGAAGCACACGGAGGCCGACAGCGGAAAGAAAATCTCCGTGTCCACCGTGCCTCCGTGGTTCAATAATTCCACGGCTTACCGTTTTTCTCGCGTTTGGGAATGCTGTGGTTTCTACGTAATTTTGCAAGGATAAATTTTAGATCATTATGAACAGAAAAGTAAATGCATTTGCGGGGACTTTGGCAGCATTCGTTTTGCTGCTTTCCACAGGGTCGTGTAATAAAGAAACAGTTGGGACGGATCGGGTCGCTAACGACACAAACTGCTCGTGTACGGCGAGCGACGATGCCACCGTGTTGCAGGTGGGCGCCGACAAGCCGTTCAAGACAATAAAGGCGGCTGCCGAGGCTGCCGGTAACAATACGGTCGTCGAGATTGACGCCGGCACCTACAGGGGCGACGTGGCCCTGTGGACGCAGGACCATCTCGTGATCCGCGCAGTGGGCGGCGAAGTAATCCTTGATGCCGACGGGAAATACGTCGATGGGAAGGGCATCTGGGAAATGAGGGGCGGAAAGGTTTGCGTGGAAGGTATTACCTTTATCAACGCCAAAGTGCCCGACCAGAACGGCGCCGGAATCCGCCTGGCAAGCGGTCAGTTGACGGTTATAGGTTGCCGGTTTCTGCACAACGAAATGGGAATCCTCACCGCCAACGAGCAATCCATCAGCCTGACGGTACGAAATTCGGAGTTCGGATACGGAGGCTACGGCGACGGCTATTCGCACAATCTGTATGTCGGACACATCGGCTGGACAGATATTTCCGGCTGCTGGTTTCATCATGCCGCCAACGGGCATCTGATTAAAAGCAGGGCAGCCCTCAGTCATATTTACTGCAATCTGATCGCCGACGGCAACGACGCCGACGCGCGCGCCAGTTACGAAATAGACATTCCCTCGGGCGGACAGGCCGTCATTGTGGGCAATATTATTCAAAAATCCCCCACTCCGGAAAATATCTACGTCATCAGTTTTGCCAAGGAATCGAGTACGCATTATCCGGTCAACCGGATATTCATAGCGCACAATACGATCATCAACAGCCACAATGGCAGCAACGACCGCGTGTTGGGCGCGCCGCAGTCGGGCGTCGAAATATACATGCTCAACAACGCCATACAGGAAAACACGAAGTTCGACGCTAATATACCTATGACGGCGGAGAAGGGAAATATCTTTTACAAATCCGGCGAACTGACCGCCAACGGTTATCCCGCCGCAACAACGGTCGTGGAAACCTGGAAAAGCCGGCTCGAAAAGAACATCGACGGCTACCTGCCCCAGGATTTAAAGGCGAAATCCCTGTCGCTTACGCCCTCGCATCAGTACGTCGATCCGATGCATACGCAGGAACTGACCGGCAGGCCTTCGATTCCCGGTGCCGTACAGACGCCCTGAGGACGGACTGTTTCGCATCCTTTTATTGGGTTAACCCACATTGCAGCTCGTCATGTCACAAATTTCCTAAAATCAGCGATATCCAATTTTTCAAATTCCGATCTGTGTACTACAAATTTTCGTTTGGAGTAAGGACGCAATTTGTAGT
>JAITAY010000093.1 GCA_031283915.1 Tannerella sp. | reverse complement strand
TATTGCCTCTTTATCCCAAATTAGGTGAAGCTTACAGGCTTAGACAGTTGTTTCTAGATGTTTTCGATGTAAAAGAAGCCGATGAAGCGAAAGGGTATTTATGGTTTTGGTGTCAACAGGCTTTGGATGCAGCTATTATTCCTTTTACTAAATTCGTAAATATGGTAAAGGCGCACTGGAGTGGGATTACTGCTTATTTTGACTCCTGTCTCACCAATGGTATACTCGAAGGAATTAATGCCAAAATTCAACTCGCTAAACGTAGAGCCAGAGGTTTTCGGAATACAAAAAAATTTATCCATATGATTTATTTCCTCGCTGCTAAACTCAAATTCGATTACCCACCCTATTCGTTATAGAGCCGATTTTTTTATTCGTTTATGTATAATTGAGGGTTTTATGCTATCTTTGTGGCGGAAAAGGTTTTGAAAATGATGGGAAGCGGATGCGGAACAACGAATCGGATACAGCCGGAACGTTATGTGCAATGTGGTGCTAAAATTTTATAGAATAGGATGTTTGTAAAATATAAAAAATGTGATATACAGAATAAATATCAGAGGGGAGAACATTGACGATGTTTTTGGTAAAATTTCTGAATGTTGGCAGGCATTAGGCCCTGTGGGACCATGTGCGGTATTGTTTTTGGGCGGCTGCCTGTTAATATTGGGTTTTATATTCAACTGGAGGTGGTTATATCCCAGCCGCCATACCGTAAGAAATTATTCTCCCGGAATACGAAGGACGCTTGTCCTGATAACAGGAATTATTTGTATAATTTGTAGCATTGTGTTTTATATTTTCAGGGCCAATCTATATTGGCATTAAATTAAAGAGGAATTAAAACTTAAATTAAGGAGGAATTAAAATGGGCTTGTTTAACAAATTCAAAGGACTGGTTGGCGACGCCATCGGCGGAATAGCGGGGGCACAATCCAGCGGTAACACTGAAGGAAAAAAAGAAAAAATTCGAAACATCTTTAACGCAAAGGTAGAGGACGGAGGGAGTTATAACGTTCTGGCAGGGATGAACATGGTTACGACCAAAAAACTGACAAAAGAGATCCGAACTTATTACAATTACATCGTAGGATATAAAGACGGCGATGATCCGGAGATTGTGATTATCTCTACAACAAATGACCTTGCGTCTGTAGGGGAACCTGTGTTTTGTAAAAAAAGCGAGTGTGAAAAAGCCGAGTATCATCAAAACACCGGCAGTTTCAGTATTTCACATCCGGAACTCGGCGATGCTCCGTTAGATTTTGCAATTATCGCTTCAGCGGCATGGGGAAGGCTCGGCGCATTGATAATTCCGGTTTCTTACGTTGATGAATTTACGCCGTTTACCGAATTTTTTCAAAATCGGTTTGCGAAATAAATAATGGGGTACGCCCCCACTGCACATTACAGGACTGTATAGCTTCGCCGCCAGCAGACGGCGAAGCATCCGTAACGGCCAGGTCATTCCGCTACGCTCATTCTCGTGCTGTGTTGCTCCGACACAATTTTTCTGCCCTGAAAATGCTATGTATTTTCTTATTCGGGCCGCCAAACCGTCGTAAACAGCCGGAACGGTGCTCCTATAATTGGTTGGAAATATATTGACAAAAAATATAACACATAATATAAATAATAAAATGGAGAAACATCTTGGATGAAAATATTGTGGAATGTATCGACTAAAATTAATCGTGTACCTGTTAATTAATTTGTATTAACAACTCCTGATCAGGTATATCCATTAGTGTTTTTATCTCTCTTATACAAGCAACATTACTCGTCGGCGCAGCAGAGTTAATCGCCGTACTTGTCGTACATGCCAGACAGTACGTTTTCCACGTCCTGTTCCGTGATGATTCCGTCGTAGGTGGTGCTCAGGGGTTCGCCGTATATCAGCGGTTTTACGGCCAATATTTGCTCTCTTGCATAACCTTGCGCTGCCAGTGAAGGAATACCGGTTTCTCTGAGCAGCGCCCTGACCTGCCCGGCCACTTGACAGCCGATTTCCGCCGGGTCGTCCGAACGAACAGACAGCCCCATCGCTTCACCTGTCCGTTTGATTTTTTCCGGATATGTTTTTGCAGCAAACTCAATGACAGCCGGTGTGACCAATGCACAACAGATGCCATGCGGGATATGATATACATGTCCGAGGGCGTGTGCGATGGAATGTCCCAGGTGAACGCCGGCCTCGTTAAAAGCTATGCCGGCATAGTTGCTGGCCAGCGCCAGGTATTCCCGTGCTTCCAGGTTGTTCCCGTCCTTGACGACTATCGGTAACCATTGGCTTACCAGATGAATGGCTTCATAAGCCAGGAGATCGGAATGATGCGTGTTTTTCCGTTCCGTCAGGGCTTCGCTGGCATGTGAAAAGGCATCCATTCCCGTAAAAGCCGTGACAAGAGGCGGCACGCTGACCGTGAGGAGCGGGTCGACGATGGCGTAAGCCGGCGGACAGGGCAGTCCGATTTTGCAGTCCAGCACTTCCGAACTTATCACAGCGACAAACGTGGATTCCGAACCGGTGCCGGAAGTCGTCGGAATCAGGACTGTGGGGAAAGGTTTCACCGGATATTTCTTCTGTCCGGAGAGATAGGCCGGAATCTCTTGCAGGATGGCCTCGCCGTTGGATGCGATGACGGAAATGGCCTTGGCTGTGTCCAACGTGCTTCCGCCCCCAATGGCCACAACGCCGTTGATCTGCCTGTCACGAGCGAGGGTGGCTGCCGTTCTCACCGTATGTTCGGGCGTATCCGTTTCCACATCCGCCCACAGCGTAACCGAGATACTGGATGCACTCAGATATGACGTCAGTTTTTCCGCCCACCCCAATTGCAAAACGGTCTGATCGGTGACGACCAGCGCCTTGGTTATACCGGTTTCCCTTGTCTTTTCGCCGGCGTACGCCAGAACGCCCCGGCCAAAAAGAACCGGCGCTAATTGCATGTATATTCCTGATTTCAACATATTACTTGTTTATCTGTTCCTATTCGTTTTCACACTCTTTTTTCATTCGTGCGGCACAAATATACGAAAATTCGGGTAAGATCATTACGAAGCGTCCGGCAGGGGCATCTACGGGATGATGGTCGACCGGGAGACCAACCAGCCGGTTCCGCTTCCTTTGGGAAAAAATCACAGTCCTCAGGTTATAGCTCACTGGTTATCGTCAGTTTGTATTTTTGAATGCCAGCCCGTCTCCTTCGGCGTCGATCACGACGGGACGACTGCGGTCGAGGGCTGCACGGAGGATTTGCTTCGACAGTTCATTCAATACCAAGCTCTGGATGATACGCTTCACCGGTCGCGCACCGAACTGAGGGTCGTACCCTTTTTCGGCTATCAGCGAGGCAGCTGCATCGGTAAAGGTCAGTGTAAACCCGTTCTTCTCCAGCATTCGGCGGATATTCTCCAACTGCAGGCCGACAATCTGACGGATCTCGTACTCGTCCAGCGGCGTGAACATGATGATTTCATCAATACGGTTTAGAAACTCCGGGCGAATCGTCTTTTTGAGCAGGTCAAGCGCCTGGTTGCGCGTGTTTTCAATGATCCGTTCACGATTGGCCGAATTGATTTGCTCGAAGTTTTCCCGGATCATCCCCGAACCGATGTTGCTGGTCATGATGATGATCGTATTCTTGAAATTTACGGTACGTCCCTTGTTGTCTGTCAGTCGTCCGTCGTCCAGCACTTGCAGCAGGATGTTGAAGACGTCCGGGTGCGCTTTTTCTATTTCGTCGAAAAGGACGACGGAATAGGGTTTGTGGCGAATGGCTTCGGTCAGTTGCCCGCCTTCGTCGTATCCAACGTAACCGGGAGGCGCTCCCACCAGTCGGCTGGCGCTGAATTTCTCCTGGTATTCGCTCATGTCGATGCGCGTCATCATGTTTTCGTCGTCGAAGAGGTATTCGGCCAGCGCCTTGGCCAGCTCCGTTTTCCCTACGCCCGTAGTACCGAGGAAAATAAACGAGCCGACCGGTCGTTTGGGGTCTTGCAGTCCGGCGCGGCTACGACGTACGGCGTCGGCAATCGCCCGGATGGCCTCCTCCTGCCCGACGACCCGCTTATGCAACTCGTCTTCGAGGTGGAGCAGCTTCTCGCGCTCACTCTGCATCATCTTGTTGACCGGAATGCCCGTCCAGCGCGAAACGACGTCGGCAATGTCTTCGCTATCGACTTCCTCTTTGATCATGGCCGCTCCGCCCTGCATGGCATACAGTTTCTCCTGCGTGGCAGCCATCCGGCTTTCCGTTTCCCTGATTTTTCCGTAGCGTATCTCGGCCACTTTCCCGTAATCGCCTTCCCGTTCGGCTTTGTCGGCTTCAAATTTCAGGTGTTCGATATGGATCTTGCACTGCTGTATTTCATTGATCAGTTCCTTCTCGTTCTGCCATTGGGCTTTTTGTTTCCGTTCGTCTTCCTTTAGATCGGCAATCTCCCGGCTCAACTGCTGCAGTTTCGGTTCGTCGTTTTCGCGCTTGATGGCTTCCCGCTCAATTTCCAGTTGCTTGATACGCCGCGAGACTTCGTCCAGCGCTTCCGGTACGGAATCGACCTGAATCCGCAGTCGGGCAGCCGCTTCATCCATCAGGTCGATGGCTTTGTCGGGCAAGAAGCGGTCGGTGATGTAACGTGTCGAAAGCTGTACGGCGGCAATGATGGCGTCGTCCTTGATGCGCACCTTGTGATGATTCTCATACTTTTCCTTCAGTCCGCGCAGGATGGAAATCGTGTCGGCCTCGTCGGGTTCATCTACGATCACGGTCTGGAAACGGCGTTCCAGCGCCTTGTCCTTTTCGAAATATTTCTGGTATTCATCCAGCGTCGTTGCCCCGATGGAACGCAATTCGCCCCTTGCCAGCGCGGGCTTGAGGATGTTGGCAGCGTCCATCGCCCCTTCGCTTTTGCCTGCTCCGACAAGCGTATGGATTTCATCAATGAAAAGTATAATTTCCCCGTTCGACTGTATCACTTCATTGACAACCGCCTTCAGCCGTTCCTCAAATTCTCCCTTGTATTTGGCTCCGGCAATCAAGGCGCCCATATCCAGCGAAAACAGTTGCCTGCTTTTCAGATTTTCAGGAACATCGCCCCGTACAATCCGGTGTGCCAGCCCTTCGGCTATCGCGGTCTTTCCCACGCCCGGCTCGCCAATCAGGATGGGATTATTCTTTGTCCGGCGGCTCAGAATCTGGAGTACGCGGCGGATTTCCTCGTCACGTCCGATAACCGGGTCCAGCTTGCCCGAACGGGCGCGTTCGTTCAGATTAATGGCATATTTGCCGAGCGAATCATACGTATCTTCCGCCGATTGGCTGGTGACTTTGTTTCCCTTCCGCAACTCTCCGATGGCCAGCCGCAACTCTTTTTCCGTCAGGCCGGCATCGCGTAGCAACTGAGCGGCTTCGCTCTGTTCCGTCAGCAAGGCCAGCAGCAAGTGTTCGATGGACACGTACCGGTCGCTCATCTTTTCACAATGGTCGATCGCCTTTTGTAGCACCGTATTCATTTCGCGGCTCAGGTATGGTTCTCCGCCCGACACCTTCGGATAACGTGCTACTCGGGCGTTTAACGTTTTCTCCAGCGTCTGGAGGTTTGCCCCCAGTTTCCGGAAAAGGAAATGCACCACGCTGTCGCCTGTCATAATAACCGCTTTCAGCAAATGGATCGTCTCAACACTCTGCTGGCCGTTGTCCGTAACTAACCGGACAGCCTGCTGGACGGCCTCCTGTGATTTGATTGTGAAATTATTAAGATTCATATATTTAATTCCTTTCTTTTCTCAACAAGATTTTTTTCTGCAGAAACGGTCAGCAAAAACAGAACCAAAACAAAAAGCCGACATTTTGGCAGTAACAATGGTTTTGTCCGCCGACAAACCCTCCGTGAGCAAATGGCTTTCACCGGAATTGAAAATTGAGAGTTGGAATCGGTAGCCAAAGTCCGGTGAGGTAGTTAGTAGTCCCTCAATAAAAGCTTACAGCCCACCCCAAATAACGGAATCAAAAAGCCCTTCATTACACGAAAACAGAATGGATTGTATATGAAGTTTTTGCAATGTTGTTACACAGGAGTCCCTCAACTCCGCGAGTGTAGCCTGATAAAAAGTAACTGTTGAGAGTTTCTTTTCGCAAAAAGCATAAGTGTGTAATGCCTGTAGTTCAATACGATACATGTTAGTTACACAGGAGTCCCCCACCACCGCGAGCGTAGCCCGATAAAAAATAACTGTTGAGCGTGTTATTTCGCAAAAAAAGCATGCATTCGCAAAAAAGTTCGTGCGAAAGAAACCGCAACA
>JAITAY010000085.1 GCA_031283915.1 Tannerella sp. | reverse complement strand
CGATTTCCCCAGGGAAATTGTCGGTTTCTCCAGGGAAATGGCCGGTCGCCTCAGGGAAATGGCCGGTCGCCCCGGGGAAATTGTCGGTCGCCCCAGGGAAATTGCCGGTTTCCCCGGGGAAATTGCCGGTTTCCCCGGGGAAATTGTCGATTTCTCCAGGGAAATTGCCAGTTTCTCCAGGGAAAATGGCTGATTTTTCCGGAAAAATGGCCGATTTTTCCCGGAAAGATGGCCGTTCTCCCCGGGAAGATTGCCGTTCTTCCCGGAAAGATTACCGTTCTTTCCGGAAAGACTGCCGATATTTCTAAAGAAAATGGTTGATTTTTCCAAAGGGGGACAGGGAATAAATCAAGTATAACAGAGTCTCCGGCAATGCTTTCGCAGGGCTTTAGGAGCTGTCTGTAAATAAACCATCCCGATTGACGGGAGATGTTATTTGCCATCCAACGACTGAAAATGCTTGCATACCGGGGTATGCAAGCATTTTCAGGAGGAAGCAGGGTGAAAAACAGACCCGTAAAGGGGTGGTTTATTTCCAGACAGTTCCTTAGCCCCATTTTTCCGCTGGCCGTCCGTTTGAACGGACGGAGACGGGCTGGTAGAAACCTGCCCTCCCGATTTTATTTTTTTGCCGGCAAGCCCTTTTCCGAAACAAACCTTACCTTTGTTCCGAAATATAAAATCAGAACAGACATGAAAAGTATCAAGATTTCAACGACGGGCATCACTGCCTCGAACCTGGTTATGGGATGCATGAGACTGAAAACCTTACCGGTTTCGGAAGTAAAAACGCTGTTGCATAAGGCGCTGGACGCGGGCATCAACTTCTTTGACCATGCCGATATATACGGCGACGGCCTCTGCGAAACCCTTTTTGCCGAAGCCCTGAAAATGACGCCGGCCATCCGGGAGAACCTGTTTCTCCAGAGCAAATGCGGCATCTGCCGGGGTGGGATCGGCAAGGGAGGATTTTTTGACTTCTCCAGGGAACATATCCTTGAATCGGTCGACGGGATTCTGGGACGGCTGAAAACGGATTATCTGGATTTCCTGCTGCTGCACCGTCCGGATACGCTGATGGAACCGGAAGAAGTGGCCGAAGCGTTTGCCGCATTGCAGGCGTCAGGGAAGGTGCGTCACTTTGGCGTTTCCAATTTCAACCCGATGCAAATCGAATTGCTGCAAAAGCATACGCCGCAGAAACTGTCCGTCAATCAACTGCAACTCAGCATTGCTCACACGCCGATGATCGACAGCGGACTGACCGTCAATATGCATCTCAACCAAAGCGTCAATCGCGAGGGGGGAATTTTGGAGTACTGCCGCCTGCACGACATTACGATTCAGGCGTGGTCGCCGTTTCAAAAGGGCTTTTTTGAAGGAACGTTTCTCGGCGACCCCAACTACAGGGAACTGAATGAGGTCATCCACCGTATGGCCGTGCAGTATGGCGTGACCGATTCGGCCGTCGCCACCGGGTGGATCACCCGCCACCCGGCGCGAATACAGGTGATTTTGGGAACGACCAGCCCGCAACGGATCGTCGACAGCTGTCAGGGTTCCGATCTGCCGCTCACGCGCCGGGAATGGTACGACATCTACAAGGCAGCCGGTAACACCGTTCCGTAAGCGGAAGCCTGTCAGCGGATATCCATCTCCTTCAGCAGGTATTCCCCTCCGGCGTAACGGTCGATGACGAAAAGCACATACCGGATGTCAACAATGATACTCCGCTGATAGTCGGGAATGTATTGAATATCTCCGCCGACGCCTTCCCAGTTGCGGTCGAAGTTGATGCCGATCAATTCCCCGGAGGCGTTCATGACGGGACTGCCGGAATTACCTCCGGTCGTATGCGTTGTGGCCGTGAAGCAGACGGGCATCCGTCCGTCCGGCAGTCCGTAACGCCCGAAGTCCCCGACTTCGTACAGCGCTTTCAGGCGCGGCGGAACTGTAAATTCCCAGTTGGTGGAATCTTCCTTGGCCATTACGCCGTCCAGCGTAGTCTGATGCGTAAGATAGACGGCATCGCGCGGTTTGTACCCTTTTACCTGGCCGTATGTCAGCCGTATGGAAAGGTTGGCGTCGGGAAAATGTACCTGCTCCTGTTCCATTTCCATCAATCCTTTCACATAGCTCCGATGGGCGGCGGCGTAAGCGGCGTCAAATGTCCCGAGCGCTTCCGCCAGGTATGTTTTTTCTTCCTGCACGGCTTTGGCGAAAAGAATCAGGGGATCCCGCTGCAGCTTTCCGGCGGCAGGATGCGCCAGGAAACGATTCAGATGCTGTTCGCTGCCGAAGATGGACTGTTCGAAAAGCGCTTCCACAAAACGGTTCACATCGCCTTTGTATCGCCTGCGGATGGCAGTGAAACAGGCCGGTTGCCTGTCTTCGGGAATCCACCGCAGGTATTCGGCAATCAGGATTTTGGCGATTTTACGATCCACCGCCGGCGCATAATTCCTGTTCGCAAAGCGACGGTACGCTTTTTCCACTTCGCGCAACTGCCGCTGCTGTTCCTCCCGGTCTTTTCCTTGTAATGCAGCGATGACCGCCCGGAAATCGGAAGATATATTAGCAAATTCAATGCCGCGGACAATGGCTTCGTCCAATACCCAGCTGCGCCGGCGCAGGTCGGCACGCCCGGCCACAATCTGCCTCATGGAATCCAGCGCCTGCGCGTATTCCTCTCGCCGATACCGCTTAGCCCATGCATACAGGCGTTCCTGCCGGGCTTGCGTGACTGTTTCAAACGACTGCCGGCGGATCGCCCAGTTCGACCCCATGGCATTCTTGTACGCATTCGTCGATGACGCATATTTTCCGGTATATTGCAGCCGGACGGAAGGGTCTTTCAGCATCTCCTCGAGCATGGCCTGCTGACGCAATGCGCGGAAATGAATCCGCACCGTATTGTCGATATTGCACCGTTCAGCCACTTCCCACGACGTGTAATACTGGTTTGTCCGTCCCGGAAAACCAATTATCATGGCGAAATCGCCTTCCGCAACGCCTTTCAGCGAGAGGGTAAACCAGCGTTTGGGGCGGAGCGGCAGATTAGACCCGGCATAAGGAGCCGGCTGGCCGCTGGCATCGGCGTAAATACGGAAGAGAGAGAAATCACCGGTGTGACGCGGCCACATCCAGTTGTCCGTGTCTGCGCCAAACTTCCCGATAGAAGCGGGGGGCGCTCCGACAAAACGTATGTCCGAATATGTTTTTTTCGTGAACAGGTAATATTGATTCCCTCCGTAAAAGGCCTTGATTTCCACTGCCATGCCGGGATGTTCCTGCAATATCTTCTCTCCGGCAAACAGCCTTGCCAGACTGTCCAGATATTTGGGGGAAAGGTAGTTCATGGATTGCGGATCGGTACCTTTTTCCAGTTCTTTCTTTACAGACTCCGTCACATCCTCGATTTTCTCAATAAACGTCACCGTCAAACCGGGACATGGCAATTCTTCCCTGCGTGAAGCAGCCAGGAACCCGTCCGTCAGGTAATCGCGTTCCAGCGTGCTGTGCGACTGAATCATGCTGTAGCCGCAGTGATGATTGGTCAGTACCAGTCCTTCGGACGAAATGACTTCGCCCGTACATCCGCCGCCGAACAGCACAACGGCATCTTTCAGCGAGGTCGAATCGGGATGATAGATGTCATACTCCTGCAGTTTCAATCCCAATGCCTGCATTTCGGCCGAACGCTGGTATAACAGCGGAAGCGGCCACATCCCTTCGTCCGCTTGCACGGATACTGCCAGCAACAGACCGGGCAGCAGAAGTTTTAATCCATGTCTATACTTAATCATCTTAATCATATTGTCATACATTCGTTTGTTGTTCGGGCATCCGCTTTCCGGACAACATGCCGCAGGCGGCCAGAATATCTTCTCCCCTGGAGGCGCGGATGGTACAGAGAAGACCTTTGGCATTCAGCGTATCGCGGAAAAGTTCCATTTGCCGAAGGCTGCTGCTTTGCAGGGGAACGTCGGGAATGGCATGATAACGAATCAGGTTGACCCGGCAGGGAATACCCCGCAACAAACGGGCTAACGCTTTCGCATGAGCGACCGAATCATTCCTGCCTTCAAACAGGATATATTCAAACGAAACACGCCGCTGATGCGCAAAGTCATACTGTTTAATCAGACGGATGACCTGACCGGCCGGAAACGCCTTTTCCACCGGCATGAGCGACAGGCGTTCCTCCGGAAAGGGCGAATGAAGACTGACCGCCAAATGACAGGCGCTCTCTTCCAGAAAACGTTGCAGGCCGCTCATGACGCCCACCGTCGAGACGGTGATGCGCTTGGGACTCCAGGCATATCCGTAAGATGCGGTCAGGATTTCCAGTGCATTGAACAATGCATCCGTATTGTCGAACGGTTCGCCCATCCCCATAAACACGACATTGGTCAACTGTGCGGATTCCGGCACCGAATGTATTTGATTGATAATCTCATGAGTCGTCAGATTGCCCGCAAAACCCTGCCTGCCCGTCATGCAAAACAGGCAGTTCATCTTGCAACCCACCTGTGAAGAAACGCAAAGCGTTGCTCGCTCGTCAGCCGGAATATACACTGCTTCGACCGCCCGCCCGGACGCAACCGGAAACAAATATTTCACGACGCCGTCCACTGACTGCATCCGGCTCTCCGGTGGACAGATACCTGTTTCATACAATGTTTCGAGGAGTGCGCGCTTCGCCACCGCAATGTTTGTCATTTCCCCAATGGAGGTGATTTTTTTCCGATAAATCCAGTCGGCCATCTGTTTCGCTGCGTAGGCAGGCAGTCCGGTTCGTGCGGCAACCTCTTTCAATTCGTCCAGAGTCATGCCCAGCAAAGGCGTTTTTGACGCCGTACTTCCTGCCATTACGCCTTGCTGTATTGTTTGTTGAAGTCGGCTACGGCTTCGAATAGTGTTAACACATTTTCGGGCGGCACGTCCGGCAAAATATTATGTACCGTATTGAATACAAAGCCTCCGGCGGCGGAAAAGATTTCCATCCGTTCAAAAACCTGGTCACGGATTTGCTCGCGGCTTCCGGTGTTCAGCGTACCGACATTTTCGATGCCGCCGCCCCAGAAGGTACAGTCTTTTCCAAATTCTCTTTTCAGAAATTCGGGCGACATATCGCGCGAATTGGTTTGTACCGGATTGAATATCTCAATGCCGGCTTCAATCAAGTCGGGCATCAGTTTTGAAATGGAGCCGCAGGAATGGATAAAAGTGTGCATCCGGCTATGCGATTTGACGTAATCGCAAAGGATTTTGTGACGGGGCTTGAAAAGTTGCCGGTACGTTTCGGCACTCATAAAAGGGCCGGTGGTCATGCCGAGGTCGTCGCCGAAACGAATGATGTCTGCGGTGTCGCCCACAGCGGCGCATACTTTTTCAAGCGTGGCCAGATGCCTTTTCAGCAATTCGTCAAGCAAACGGGCTACCTGGTCGGGTTCACACAGCAAATCCATCAGGAAATTGTCCATCCGTCGCAGGAAGGTGCCCCATTCAAACAGGTTACAGCCACAGACGATCATCAATGCCTTGTCGGTCTGTTGCCTGAGTTGCAGGGTCTTTTCGCGGAGTCGACGGTAAAAGTCTGCTTCGCCGGCATGATTCCACGGGCTGTGGACGTCACGAGACCACAGGATACGCCCCATTTCAGCGTCCAGCCCTTCGTATGTGTCCGGATAGCCGTCGACGTACGGAAAATAGGTCTGATCAAAGAACGTGGCGCCGACGGGCATTTTCGAAAGCATCCGCAATCCGTCGTCATCATAAGTCGCCCAGGCGCCATCCGGCAACAAAGCCGGCCTGAACTTTTTCGGATAGAAGGCTTTCGCGCCATTGGCCATCCGAACGGGATACCAGTCTTCCGGTCGGTCGTCGAATGCACGCCCGACGTCAATCACATCGACCCCGAACAGGTCGAGCACGACGTCGTCCGGCTGGGCTAACTGCTGCACAACGTCATAAATCAAGACGGGTAAATCCTTGCCCAGTCGCTTGACAAGGTTGGAATAAGCGATGGCGGAAATACCGGAACTGGGAGTAGCGCCCATATCTACCGGGACTTTATCCGGAGCCATGTGTGCTATGCTTGCTAAAACTCTTTCACGCGATGTCATAACTGTAAAATATTATAAACCTATGAATTGCTGCTCATTCCAATCAGGAAGGAGGCGGCAACAAGCACTGCCAGACCTGTCCACATCCATGCATAGACCTTTCGGGACACATTCTTCCATTCGCCGCGATACACTCCCCACAGGGAAGCGAACACAATAGTCATGGTCATCAAAATACCCCAGGCGACAAAAGAAAATTCTCCCATCCGGGATTTCCCCATCCCGAAGAATACGTAATTGACATACCACAGGAATCCTGCCAATGCACACCAAAGGTAATTCATCCAAAGGGAACAACCATCGGACTGTATGAATCTTTTCAATGATTTACTTTTGACGGACAGATACAGACACCAAACCAACGTGCTTACAAACGCACCGCTATACAACACGAAAAAGACGGCGCCATCCTGAAACAGAGGAGATGTTCCGTTTGCGATGCAAGCACGTGCAATAGGTATGCCCTGCTCAATGCCAAGCGCAGCCGACGAACCGGTCACGCCGACAAAAAGCGCTGCGCCAATGCCTTTCTGAAGATGAAACTCCTGATTGACGCCTTCCCTGGCGCTGGCCTGGCGGCTTTTCAGGAAACCGGCATAGCCCGAAAACCCGATGCCGGTCAGCGAGGTCACAATTCCGGCAAGCAGCAGGATTCCACCATTGCCTTCAAACAATTTGCTCAGCCGTCCGTCAATCAACGGCGGCAGCAGGGTGCCAATGGCCATCATCAATCCCAGCGACAGTGCATAGCCCAATGCAATACCCAGGTAACGCAGTGATAACCCAAATGTAAGATTGGCCAGCCCATAAAGGGCGCCCAATAGAAAAACCGTACTCAACGTCCTGACGGGGACTTGTCCCAAGGCATTCAGAAAGCCCGGGGCAGACAACAGACAAAGCAGAAACGGAACAATCACGTATCCGAACAGGGAATATGCCAGCCAATAGTTTTCCCATTTCCACGCTCTGACCTTGTCGAACGGGATGGCAAAACTTCCCGACATGAACGCTCCAAAGGAAATGAGCAGAATACCGTAAAAAATAAAAAGGTTCATGGAACAATAATGATGATTTAAAGATGATACACAAGTGAAAAAATGAAAGATTTGAAGAAGGGTCAGTCCTTTTTCAAATCTTCAAATGTACAAGTGCTGTGCTTTTGCATTCAATCAAAACGGATGCGGCGGTCGACGATTTTGGCTTTTTCTACCAGCGCCTGCACAGCCTGATATCCGATACGATAGGCGTTGCTTGCTTCAAGCGAACGCATTTCCTGCTGTTCATCGTATTCCCTGGCTTCCTCTACCCGGTTCGTCACGGTGAACACGTACACGCCGTTATTTCCGACAACCGGCCCTCTCAACTGATTCACCGGTGCGTAGGCTATTTCCGCATTCAGCGCCGGCTCCAAACCGATGCCCGTAATCCGCGACGTATTCATGTTGATGAATTTCACCGTATCGAGCGTCGCATTCATGGCTTGAGCATAGGTATCCAGTGTCTGAAGATTTTTCTCTTTCAGCCCTTTCGCGATTTCTGCTCCCTTTTTCCGGGCAATCAATTCATATTTCAGCATGGGAGCTACCGATGCAAACGATTGGTATCCCTCCGGCAAAACGTCTTTGCGAACGGCAATAACGAAATGGCTCCTGCATTCGAAAATCGTGGATACTTCATTCTTGCGAGTACCTTCAAACGCCCAGCGAATGACTTGACGTGAATCGGGCACCGAGCCGATCATCCGGTCTTCGGTCGTTATCCTCACGTTCGGCACCAGATTGTAACCGGCTTCCCTGGCCGACTGGTTTATCTTTTCAGCCGTGTTGTTTTTGGCCAGGAACTGGTTCAATTCATTGTAAATAAGTCCGTAGGTCTTCGTGCTGGGCGTGACCGGCAGCGTGATGTCTGCTATTTTGTATTTGGGTACGCTGACCGTCTTTTCCGTTATTTTGATAATATGCGTACCGAACGACGTTTTCGTTATCACGGGCTGGTTCAGCGGCGCCGAAAAGAGGGCGTTTTTGAAATCTTCTCCGATTTGCGTTAACGCGAGTTCTTCCGTGAACCAGCCGATTTCGCCACCCCTTGCCGTACTCTGCGGGTCGGCGGAATACTGGGTCGACAACTCTTCGAAGATGCCTCCCGCATTCAAGACATTCAACAGACTGTCGGCCAAGGCAGTCACATCCGTTCCGGATTGCGTCGGTAAAAAGATATGGCTGACTTTCACGGAATCAGGCGCCTCTGTTTTGTCTACCAGCTTATACAGGCGATAGCTGTCATCCTTGAAGATGGGACCTGCCACTTCGTTTATTTCCGCTTTGGCTGCAAACGATGCAATATCCAGATCCCATGCCTTTTCCGACTTGAAAGCGTCGACGTACTTCATTTCCGGATGGATGCTGACCATCTCCGGGATGGTATGCGTCGTTGCCAATTCTTCCTTGATCTGCTCAATGTCTTCGCTGACTTTGTGATAATCTTCTTCGCTCGGACGAATATCTACGGAGATGTAATCCATTACGCGGGTGTCTTTCTGCTTGAACTGTTCCTTGCGTTGCTCATACAGTTTTTTCGCTTCGGAGTCGCTGACGCTGACCAGCGAATCGGCAACGGTCGCATAAGACTGCATCGCAAACACAATGTCCGAACTTTCCACTCCTCCTTCGTATGCATTTTTGGCATCCAGCGGATTTGCCACAATGGCTTTGGTCAGCAGTGTGGTATATTTTTCCTGGAGGCGTTGCTGTTTAATGTTCCGTTCCCAGAACAGCCAGTAATTACGCAGGTTTTCAAACTCCGCCTGCTGTTCCGGCGGTACGTTTTCCCGGTTTTCAATGGTTTTCAGGATATTCAGCGCTCTTGCCTTGCTGAACCTGCCGGTCTGGGGATCGGCAAACAACGGGATTTGCTGTACCATCGGTGACACGTTTTCTCCCTGAATCATGTCGAACAGTTCTTCACCCGTTACTTTGATGCCCAGTTTATCCAGCGCTTCATTCAACACAATATCCTGTACCAGGGAATTGTATACGCTCTGACGAATCTGGGTGAGATACTCCTCCGGCACGTTGCCCATATTGTTTCCCATCTTGTATACATTCGTCATTTCTTCGATCCGGGACTGATAATAATTGTAATTAATCGCAGTACCTTCTATTTTTGCCACCTGATCCGGGGGCGTCCTGAAATACGATGAACCGGAGTTCAGAAAATCTCCGATAATAAATGCAAATAATGCCAATCCGACAACTCCTACCAATAGACCTGACAGGTTTCTAATTTTCTCTAATGTAGCCATTTTATACTATTTCATTAATATATTTCTCATTAAGGGCACAAAGGTATAAAAAAAAGAAATGGATAAAGTGTTTCTCCTGTTTTTTTTCTGAACGGTAGATTCAATTGGGTGCCATTCAAATGATCGGCTACAGATATTCCGTCCTTGACAGGACTTTTTGAACCGTTGTGGATATGCTTTTTACCGACATCTCGCCCCGTCAGGGACTTTGACTATCCCGCTCAATTCGCATTTACTGCTATACTTTATTTGTTTTCCATCCCTGAGAAGGGTGAATGTTGTCGCCTGGAGTATCGCGATAATTTGAATGGCACCCGCCTGATTAATGGACGGGTATTTTATCTACCCGTTTCTGATGGCGGCCACCGCTGAAAGCCGTCGACAAAAAGGCGTCCAGAATTTCTTTGGCCATGCGTTGGTCGAGGAAACGCGCCGGCAAGACCAGCACATTGGCGTCGTTGTGTTCACGCGACAAGGTCGCCAGTTCCCTGTTCCAGCAAATGGCAGCGCGGATACCCTGATGTTTGTTCAACGTCATACTGATGCCATTGCCGGAACCGCACAGCGCAATCCCTGCATCGACCGTTCCGCTCTCGACCGCCTCTGCCAGTGGATGAGCATAGTCCGGATAGTCGCAACTGTCGCTCGTAAACGTGCCGAAGTCTTTGTACACATAACCGTTTGCTTCCAGACAGGCCTTCACCACCTGTTTCAGTTCAAATCCCGCATGGTCGCTTGCCAAACCGATTGTTTTCATTTCGTTCATGCTTCCTGAATGAAAAACGGCAAGGATAGATACCTTGCCGTTTTCCCTGTATTCATTTTCCAATCAATTTTTTCACTTGAGCACAGACGTTTTCGCCCGTGAAGCCGAACTTCTGGTCCAGGACTTTGTAGGGCGCAGAATAACCGAAGTGCGTCATGCCGTGTACATAGCCGTTATCGCCGACCAGGCCATCCAGCGTAACCGGCAGGCCGGAGGTCAGTCCGTAGCGGACAATGCCTTGCGGTAATACCTGTTGCCGGTAGGCTTCGGGCTGGTCGAGGAACAGACCTTCCGAGGGTACGGAGACGATGCGTGTCCGGATACCGTCGGCCGCCAGCAGCTTCGCGCCGTCGACAAGCGTAGCCACTTCCGAGCCGCTGGCCAATAGCACCACATCCGGCGTCCCTTCGCTGTCGGCCACCACGTAGGCGCCTTTCTCCAGTTGGAAGGCTTCGTTGCGGCGGTCGCCCGTTGCGGCCGGCAGATCGTTGATGTTCTGGCGGGAGAGAATCAGCGCGACAGAGCGTTTGCTCTCGACGGCCATTTTCCATGCAGCCACTGTTTCTGCGCCGTCGGCCGGACGCAGGACGACCATCGAGCGTTCGCCCTGGTGGTTGTGCAAATGTTCAAGCAGGCGGATTTGCGCCTCTTGTTCAATCGGCTGGTGCGTCGGACCGTCTTCGCCGACGCGGAAAGAGTCGTGCGTCCAGATGTAGATGACGTGCAGGCGCATCAGGGCTGCCAGTCGCACAGCCGGCTTCATGTAGTCCGAGAAGACAAAGAAGGTGCCGCAGGCGGGAATCACGCCGCCATGCAGAGCCATTCCGTTCATGATGCAAGCCATCGTCAACTCCGACACACCGACCTGGAGGAACTGTCCGCTGAAATCGCCCTTCTTAAAAGCTTTCGTTTTCTTCAGGAAGCCGTCGGTTTTGTCCGAATTGCTCAAATCGGCCGAAGCGACAATCATGTTTTCAATCTTCTCGGCGAAAGTGCCCAGTACAGCTGCCGAAGCAGCGCGCGTAGCCACGTTTTCTTTCATGGGGATGGCGGCGTAGTCTATCTCAGGGGCATTGCCGCTCAGGAAAGCGTCCAGTTTGGCGGACAGTTCGGGATGAGCCGCGCGCCATCGTTTTTCCTGCTCCCGGCGTTGCGCAGCCCGCCGCCGCAGGGCTTCCCGGCGTTCCGCGTAGAGCGTTTCCACTTCGGGGAAAAAGACAAACGGATTGTCCGGATCACCGCTCAGATTGCGTATAGTCGCGGCGTAGTCGGCGCCGGCTGCGGAAAGCGGCTGGCCATGTAACTCAAGCCGGTCTTCAAAATCCCTGCCGTAGGCATCGACGGCGCCCCTGCCCATACACGTATGACCGATAATCAGCGTCGGACGCTCTTTCTCGGCGTTGGCCACCTCCAGCACCGCATGGGCTTCTTCAGGATAAAAGCCGTTTATGCTGAGGACATTCCAGCCCCACGCATGATATTTTTTCGCCACGTCTTCCGAATTCACCTCTTCGACCCGGGTCGAAAGCTGGATCTCGTTGGCATCGTAATACATGATCAGATTGCTCAGTCCCAGATGTCCGGCGATGCGTCCCACGCCCTGCGAAATTTCTTCCTGGATGCCGCCGTCGGAAACGTAGACATACGTCTTGTGCGCCATCCACTCGCCGAAACGGGCGACGAGAAAACGTTCGGCAATGGCGGCTCCCAGTCCCATAGCATGTCCCTGACCCAGCGGGCCGGAGGTGTTTTCAATGCCGTGCAGCAAATCCCGTTCCGGATGACCCGGCGTCTGGCTGCCCCACTGACGGAAATTTTTCAGCTCTTCCATCGGCATCAGTCCGGCCAGCGTAAGGACGGCATAGAGCATGGGCGACATGTGCCCCGGATCGAGGACGAACCGGTCGCGGAAAGGATCGTCCAGCCTGTCGGGATCGTAGTTCAAAAACTCGGCATAAAGCACATTAATAAAATCGGCACCGTCCATTGCTCCGCCCGGATGCCCCGATTTCGCTTTTTCAACCATAGAGGCAGCCAAAATCCGGATGTTGTCAGCCCCCAGATTGATGATGGTATCATCCTTGATACTGTTACCATTCATACCTCTTCTTTTTCTACCATACATAAGTCTTCTCATTAAAAATTTTCCTGCAAATGTACTGGATAATTTTCAAAGAAGGAAAAAATATCGGGAATTTGCCGAACAAATTACCGCAAGAGTAGTTAATTAATGATATACTACTGTCATGTCAACGCTTGGTCGTCACTGCGAGGGCGCAGCCCGAAGCAATCCAAAGTATTGTATTTTCCGGATTGCTTCCTGCTTCGTTCCTCACAGTTCGCAATGACAAAATACGACAATATTTGGATGACATTTAATTTTTATCCTTCTCTCCGGAGAAGTGTAGACGCTTCACCTGTCCCTGTTTTGTCTTTTACCTGCGAAGATGTTGCAATTTTATACACTGTGTATTAGTCTTTTTCTTATTTGGTTTGAATGACTGAGCGGGGAGGATATTTGGAGGAAGGTAGAACGATTATATGCTACAATGTATGTTAAATCTTTGCTTTTCTCACGAAAACAGTTGCGCATAATTGAAAAGAGGGTAATTTTGCACACCGATGAAATACGAGCAATTCCGCCGACCGACAATTGGCGAGATGTAGATTCGCCCCGTTTATCGTGGCGGATGTGCAGAAAGACATGTTTTACTTGTCAAACAGGAATTGAAATAACAAACAAATAAATAACAACTTAAAAATAAAAAGGAATGAAAAGAATACATTTTTACGGACTGGCGGCGGGCATGATGATGCTCGCTATCGGGGGTTGCCGGCCTCCGCAAACGCAAACGGCTACTGTCACAGACAGGGAAAAGACGGTTTTTCAGGTAAGCAGTGCCTGGGAAGCAACCACGGACATTCGCTCCGATGTTGCCATTGTTTACGGTGCAAGAGGGACAGGAGATCTGACTTTCGAACAAAAAGTGCAAAGCTGGCGTGACCGGGGTTATATCACGCATTTCATGACCGGCATCGCCTGGGGTGGTTACAAGGATTATTTCACCGGCGAATGGGACGGGAAACCTCATTTCGATGAAGGACAGGTGCGTGCAACCGGAGATACGGTATGGCACGGCGAAATGACGCCTTACCTGGTACCTACGAAAAACTTCCTGAAATACCTGAAAGAGAAACATATCAAAAAGGTGATTGATGTAGGAATAGACGCCATTTACCTGGAAGAACCTGAATTTTTTGCCTATTCAGGCTACAGCGAGGCATTCAAGCGTGAATATGAGGAGTTTTACGGTTTCCCGTGGCGTCCGCAGCATGAATCGCCCGAAAATACGTATTTGTCCAACAAGCTGAAATATCATTTATTCTACCGGGCTATCGAAGACGTGTGTACCTATGCCAAAGAATACGGGAAGAGTAAGGGGCTGAACGTAAGATGCTTTGTCCCTACTCATTCGCTGGTAAACTATTCGGTTTGGCAGGTGGTCAGTCCGGAAGCCAGTCTGGCGTCGATGTCCTGCGTCGACGGTTATCAGGCGCAGATTTGGACGGGCACCGCCCGTGAACCGGTATATTATAAAGGTGTCGAGAAGCCCCGTGTTTTTGAAAATGCCTTTCTGGAGTACGGCTCCATGGAATCCATGACGCGCCCGACAGGCCGGAAACTGTACTTCAATATCGACCCGATCGAAGACATTCCCCACGACTGGAGTTTCTTCAAAAGAGGCTATGAAGCGACGTTCGTGGCTCAGATGATGTATCCGTCGATTGCCAGTTACGAGGTATTGCCGTGGCCGGGAAGAATCTATCACGGCACTTACCGTACAAGCCTCGACAGCGATAAAAGAGAGAAAATCCCCCGGTGGTATTCCACACAGATTCAGATAACAATGAATTCACTGAATTTCATGCCTGTGTCGGAAAACAAAATCAGCGGTTCACACGGTATCGGCGTGGTGATGGCCAATTCGCTGATGTTCCAGCGCCGCCCGCTGGCTCACGCAGGACAGAATACTTCGCACCACAGCGGCGAACTGATGAACATGTCCGCCAATGCGGAAGACCCGCAACTGTCCGGTTTCTACGGACAGGTATTGCCCCTGCTGATGCGTGGCGTACCGGTCAGTATCGTTCATCTGGAAAACCTGGGCTATCCCGAGGCGTGGGACGACATCCGGCTGCTGACCCTGTCGTATACCAACATGAAGCCGATGGAACCCGAATGTCACACGCATATTGCCGAATGGGTCAGGAAAGGCGGCGTACTGGTATATTGCAGTCGCGACGACGATGATTTCCAAACCGTACGGGAATGGTGGAATACGAACGGCAATCAATATCAGCGTCCGGCAGACCACTTGTTTGAACAGATGGGCATCGCTGCCGGCGCCGCGGAAGGCGCCTATTCCTGGGGCAAGGGCACGGTGTACGTGATACGGAAGAATCCGAAAGAATTTGTCATGGAAAAGGATAACGACCAGGAGTATGTCGATCTTGTCAAGCAGTTGTATGAGAACAATGCGAAAGGCGGAAAGCTGATTTTCAAGAACAGTTTTTATATCGAGAGAGGGCCCTTTGATCTTGTTGCCGTGATGGAAGAAGGCGTAGACCGGCAGCCTTTTGTGACGACCGGCATGTTTATAGACCTGTTTGATTCGCAATTGCCGGTGATTACGCGAAAGGAAGTGCTTCCGGGCGAACAAGCCTATCTGTACAACCTGAAGCGGATACCGGACAAAAAGAAACCGCAGGTGTTAGCGGCCGCCGCACGGGTCTATGACGAGCAAATCGGGAAGAAAACGTATTCGTTTGTACTGAAAAGCCCTGTCAATACAACCAATAACATGCGTGTCCTGCTGCCGGCCGGGCCGCATACGGTGAAAGTCGCGGGGACGGAAAACGCGCCGATGGAATGGATACAGGACTGGGATGCCGCCAGCAAGACGCTTTTCCTGAGTTTTGAAAACTTTCCGGACGGTGTCAGGGTAGAACTGGAGTGGTAAAACGGTTGAGATTTTGAGCAAATGAAGAAATTTTCTGTCATTCTTATTTGGTGCATGGCAATGATTTGCCCGGCCGCGGCGCAGGAAAGCCGCGGCCGCCGGGCGAACATGCGGGAACACGCCATGACGCGGCTCACCGACGGTAAACACGACGATATGGTGCTCTATTTCACCAGTAACAGTGTTTTAGCCAACGACTCGCAAATGATTTTCATCCGCACGGTGGACGACTGCAACAATATCTGGATGCTGAACATGGCAACCGGCGAAGAGAAGCAGGTCACTTATTTTACCGAAACAAGCCCTCACGCGCTTCCCATCCACGAATTTCGCCAGCACGACTATCCGGCGCTCAACGTGGGAAGCGTGGTACTGCACAGTCAAACGGGGAAGATTTATTTCGTGTAAGTCCGGAAACTGTGGCGTTTCGACCTGAACGGAAACGGACGAGTCCTGGCCTCACTCCCCTACAAAGTGGACATCGGCAACTGTCACGTCAACGAAGCGGGAACCAAATTTCTTACCTGCACCGTGGACGACCGGGCGTTCGATCTGCTGGACGCCGGTCACAGCAATCACCTGGAGATAGATCGCTATATCCAGCAGCGGAACCTCTCTTCCCGCCTGCTGGTTTACGACACTGACAACGGCAACCTGCTCATGGACGAAGTCGTTCACAGCGCCTGGGTGGATCATGTACAGTTCAGTCCCGTGGACGATAACATCATCCTCTACAATCACGAATGGGCGGCTTTTGACGAGGGCATCCGCCGGATGTGGCTCTTCGACGGACGGCGTCATATCCGGCTGCGTACCGAAGGCGACGGCCGGAGCCGCGACGACGGTGTGACCCATGAAATGTGGGAGCGGGAAACCGGCCATCTCATCTATCACGGCTCATACGTCAGCGGCGTTAAATTCATCGGAAGAATCACCTTCGACGACCCCCGCAATCCCTCCGCCGGATACACCATCACCGAGATTCCCCTTCCCCCGGAGTGCAAAAAATACGGTCACTTTTCCGTAAGCAACGGCCACTTGCTGGTTTCGGACGGCCATTACGCGCTTCCCGGAGAAAAAGAAAGCCGGGGTGGCGAATGGATTACCCTTTTCAAGCCGGACTGGGAAAAGAAAACGGTGGAACTGACGCCGCTCTGCCGCCACCGCTCCAGCTGGAAATCTCAGGAAGCGCATCCTCATCCCGTTTTCAATCATGCGGCCGACGCGATCCTCTTCACTTCCGACTTTGAAGGCCGCCGGGCGGTTTACAGGGTCGATATGGAACAGTAATACCAACACGGCGATTCACTAACGTATGAACATAAAAAAAGCAGTTCTTTCTCTGTGGCTGGCCGGCTCCATGACGAGCCTTGCCGCGCAGCCGGGCAACAAGCCCGTCGCCAGTCTGAAACAGGTCGAAATCAAAGAACATGCCATGACGCGGCTCACCGACGGCAAACACGACGACATGGTGCTCTATTTCACCAGCAACAGTGTCCTGGCCGACGACAAACGCATGATCTTCATCCGCACCGTAGACGGCTGCAACAATATCTGGCTCCTGGACATGGAAAGCGGCGAGGAAAGGCAGATCACCTGGTTCACCGACCGAAGTCCCAACGAGCTGTTCTTTCACCAGTTCCACCAGAACGATTTCAAGGCGCTTTATATCGCAAGCGTGGTACTCCACGGCAAGACGGGGATGATCTATTTTATCAAGGACCGGAAACTGTGGCGTTTCGACCTGAACGGAAACGGACGGGTGCTCACCCTTCTCCCCGAGAAGACCGACATTGGCCAGTGCCACGTCAACGAGCAGGGCACCAAGCTGGTCATGAGTACCGTCGAAGACCGGATGTTCGACGCCAATTCCAACTTCGACCGGGCTGCCCGGGAGATGAACATCTCTTCCCGTCTGCTGGTATACGATACCGACAACGGCGACCTGCTCCTCGACGAAGTCGTTCACAGCGCTTATGTCGACCATGTGCAGTTCAGTCCCGCGGACGACCGCCTCATCCTCTACAACCACGAATGGGCGTCTGACCAGGGCATCCGCCGGATGTGGATCTTCGACGGACGGCGCCATATCCGGCTGCGCACCGAGGGCGAAGGCCGAAGCCGCAAAGACGGCGTCGTTCACGAAACGTGGGAACGGGAAACCGGCAACCTCATCTATCACGGAACTTACGCCGACGACACCAAATACATCGGACGCATCACCTTCGCCGACCCCCACGACGCCTCCAACTACACCATCACCGAAATACCGCTTCCCCCGGAGTGTAAAAAATACGGTCACTTCTCCGTGAGCAACGGCCACATGCTGGTCTCGGACGGACACTACGTCCTTCCCGGAGAAAAGGAAAGCTGGGGCGGCGAATGGATTACCCTTTTCATGCCGGACTGGGAAAAGAAAACGGTGGAACTCAAACCGCTCTGCCGTCACCGTTCGAGCTGGACGTGTCAGGAAGTGCATCCCCATCCCGTCTTCAACCATGCAGCCGATGCGGTCATTTTCACTTCCGACTTCGAAGGCCGACGGGCGGTTTACAAAGTAGACGTGGAGCAAAATTGACGGTTCAAAGGGTGTCCGGGAGAATACAGGTGTGGAAGTGCGCATGATATAGATATTGAAAGAGACGGATTTATACTGCACGCGGTATAGTTTTGTGCAAAAACAGGTAGTTAGTAGATAGTAGTTAGTAGCTAGTAGAATAGTAGTCGGTAGTTCTGTGATGCGACGAAGCTGTCCGATCAAACCCTCACTTCTACTCCTTTCCCTCCTAACGCCGCTTGCCTGCCAACCGCCCTCTACTTACTACTAACTCCTGGCTACTAACTACCCCTTTGTGTACAAAACTATACCGCGTGCAGTATAAAATACGTTTAAAACTGTTGGCAATATACGCCTGTCAAACCGCTCCTTTTTTCTTTCCGCCGTCGTCGGCGCCGGACAGGGCAGGGTGGGACAGGGTAGGAGAGGGGCAGTCAGTCTTAACTGCGGGCAAATCCGGTTCAATAGAGGGAAAGAACGCTTGAGAGCGTGCATTTTCATAATAATACTTAATCCCGTTGTTTTTTCCACGAAAATATTTTTGTCTCCGAATAAAGAAATGTATTTTTGTCGCCGTATTAATTAATGAAAAATAAGACATGTATAGGCTTTC
>JAITAY010000038.1 GCA_031283915.1 Tannerella sp. | reverse complement strand
TATCAGGCTGGACAACGGTATCAATCAGATTGTCTTCCTTTTCGCCGTTTTTCGGCAAACGAACATCAAAAGGAGCATGGAAAACTTTACATTTACCTCTGTTTTTCTTGATAATATTGTGGATATCGACAAACAGATTTCCACTTATCTCCTGATGTTTAAGTCTGGGAGCGGGCGTCATCATTCTGATGAATCCATTCACTAATTCGCGCCGCCTGTCATCCCGCCATGTCAGATAGTCGGCGTAAGTATAACGTTTTGCAGTATCTAAAAAAAGTTCCATAATAACAATAAACAAAAAACATGATACAAAAGTAGCAAATATATTTATTTTCACAAATTATTTGTCGAGTCAAATATGATGTTATGTCAATGCCTGGTCGTCATTGCGACGGCGCAGCCGGAAGCAATACAGAATACCGTATTTTCCGGATTGCTTCCTGTTTCGTGTCTTGCAGTTTACAATGACGCTTTTCGTATTTTTTAACCACAAAGAGCACGAAGTTTCACGAAGTTTTAATAATTCGTAATCTATAGTTTAGCGTTTTTCGATTACTTCAAACAATTCTCCGTCATATTTTTTTTCGAGTGTTACTGAAAATCCTTTTTCGGCCAGTTCCTTACCTGATTGCGTGGCGATGAGCTTTCCTTCAAAACCCTGCTTCACAAGATAAGTCTTGTCGGCGTCTAACCAGGGCAGCGTCACCGTCCGTGACGTTTCGGCGGCGCCATGTCGGAACACGCCGACTAATCCGCCGCTACCGGTGTCCGTGTTCAGCCGGCAAAAACCGTCCCAGCAACCTTCCGCCGGTTCGCCGAAGCCCGGCAGGTCTTGCCGGAACGACATGAAAGCGTGCCTTTCTTCCAGCGTTTTCAGCCATCCTGACCAGGATTTGTACCACTGTTTATCTTTCGCGCTGAGTTTGCGGGGGTCGCCCAGCATAATCGGCAGGGAGCCGGTCAGCGATTTGAATCCCAGTTCGTGATATTCACCGTCCATGCGCAGGTTGCCTATGACTAACGAAGTCGCCGGCAGGGCAGGCGTACGCCCCCATGCCAGGTTGCGAATACGCAATGGCCCGGTTTGGTTGGGCTGTTCGACGTTCGAAAGCCAGTTTCCTTCGGCATGTGCGGCTATGCCGTAATCCATCAGTTGCAACTTGCCGGCTGTCTCAAACGTGCAGTCAATAAACAAGTCGGGCGCCTCGCGATGCAATTCGTCGAACAGTTGCATGCAGCGTTCATAAATCACCCCGTATGATTCGGCGTGGTCGCGGTGGTATGGATGATCGGTCGCATAACACCCGGTACGCTTGGCGTCGTAAACATAAGCGCTTGTTTCGATGGACAGGTCCAGTTTGATGTATGCCAGCCCGTGCTCGTCCACCAGTCGTAAAATCGTTTGCCTGATATAGTCATACCAGTCCGTTCCCATACATGCTGTTTTGCTTTGACCGTATTCGGTGTGCAGGGTGGCAATTTGCCCGTGTTCATTCTGCACGAACCATTCGGGATGTTCCCTGTAATTCTTTCTGGAAAAATCAGCCGTCGCCAAACTGACCCACAGCCCGGGTTTCATACCCAGTGATTTGATATAGTCGAAAACGGGACGCAGTCCATTGGGAAACTTTTTCCGGTTTACTTCCCAGTCATCGTCGGCCGGAGGCAATCCTTCAGTAAGTCCACTGCCCGGTCCCACCTGCCAGCCATCGTCGATGATAAATTCCTCCACACCACATTCCGCCGCCGCTCTGGCCACTTCCTTCACCATCGTCTCATCAATATTGCGAAAGAAAGGAATCCATGTATTATATACGAACATGGGTTTTCGAGGCAACTGTTCAATGCGCATGTTCGTGTGTCTCCGGACGAAATCCGGCACAATCGTATTCAGTGCAACGAAGGCGTCCGGACAGCGGTCATACAGAGCGGTGAACATCCATGGACTGGTCCACTGTTCGCCGGGACGGAGCCATTTTCTGAATCCGAAAGCCTGCTCGGGATATGTCAGTCCGGCCGTGACAGTCCGTCCATCCATAAAGACGGACGTCCGCTTGATGACGCCGACAGCCTCGTTGCCAACGGCCATCCCCCGTTCACGACCTGTATCATGAACGATAATCAGCGGATCATCCCAATTACCCGTGTACGGTCCCAGCCACTTATACCTTGCATATTGCCTCATCACCCATGTGTCCGTTGGACCCCAGCTCAACCGCAGCGATTCGACATCTATGGCCTCAATCCTGATGTCATGCGCCCCCCGGTTTGTGAGACGCAGCGTTTTATGAACCACCGGAAGGCCGGGATACAGCATATAAACCAATTCGACCATGACCTTTTTTTCCTCCTGGAGGAGTGAAAGGATAATGCCTTTTCCTCCGCGTACATCCGCCGTATCCCGCGAGGAAACATGCTCCCATTCGCTCAGTCCCGAAAAGGATACATCATCTATCCGCAGGGAAAATTCCGGCGACTGCTCCCGGATAAATTGGGTCTTGGTTGCAAGCA
>JAITAY010000007.1 GCA_031283915.1 Tannerella sp. | reverse complement strand
AGATATACGCCGCCGGCATTGATTCCGCCGACCGGCATACCGATATAGCGCAGTTCGTTCCGCGACTTGGCGTAAATGGTGGGAACCCCGCGTTCGTACAGCGATTTCACCCATGCGGGGTCTAAATTTTTATCGACGGGTATGCCGTCGGTTGCCTGCCGAACAGACGGCGGATACGCTGTGTTTGCCATTGCCGGTATTCGGCTCAGCGACAGGCCGGATATTGCGGCCAGGCTGCTTTTTTTGATAAATTTTCGTCTGTTGATAAATGTCATAGCTATTTTATTTGTGTTTTACTTTAATTTATTATAATCGAGCATGATCATTGCTTTTTCGTGTACTCATTTCCTCCATCCCGGCTGGAAAAATACTTCATAAACTGGGAGCGTTCATAGAGCGTATGATTCTCTACGTTGGCGAAATTTAGCTTTCCGATAAATTCGTCGATTGCCCGGTATTTCGTGCGGAGCATCCATTCTTCCATACAGTTTAGCATCTGCGGAATGATTTCCGCACCATGCGTATACAAAATGCTGCACAACTGCACGGCTGAAGCGCCGGCCAGCAGGCATTTCACCACATCTTCCCAGTCGTGTACGCCCGTAGAGGAGGCGATTGAAATGCCGGGCACTTTGCCTGAAACGAAGGCCGTCCACCGCAGGGTCTCGCTCAGGTCGGAATGACTGCTGAAGACCTGCCCCGATACGATCTGCATCGCATGAATATTGATGTCGGGCTGGTAATAACGATTGAACAGCACGACCCCGTCAGCGCCGTTCAATTTCAACTGATTCACCAGCGCCGGGATGTTACAGAAATTTTTTCCGATTTTCACGATGACGGGAACGGATACCCTTGCTTTTACTTTCCGAAGAATGGAAACATAGAGTTCGGCCGCCTCGCCGGGTCTGAAATCCAAATCCGTATACAGATAAAACACATTCAGTTCCAGCGCATCTGCACCGGCAGCTTCCATCTGCACGGCAAAATCAACCCATGCATCTATCTTGTAGCAGTTGATGCTCGCAATCACCGGTATCGAACCATTTTTCTTCGTATCTTCAATCAGTGACAGGTATTTTTCCATCTGCAGGGCTTTCACATAACCCTGGATGTATTCCGCCGCATCAGGCGCATCTCCGACATGCATCAGTGCATCGCTCTGCATCTCCATCTGTTCTTCGAACAGCGATTTGAGGACAATCGCCCCTGCTCCGGCCTTTTCAAACTCCAGGTTCCGCCTTGCGCTGTTTGTCAGCCCCGAACTCCCGACAATCAACGGGCTTTTCAAGGTCAATCCTGCATATGTTGTTTCGTAACGTATCATCTCTTTCTTTTTTAACGTATCGGGCAAAATTACGGTTTTATCGGCAATGCAATTTCTTTCCTGTTCTTTAAAATAATTAATATCAGATGATCCGTTCACCGAAAATAGCTGTGCCGACTCGTATGAACGTACTGCCTTCCTCTATTGCAACCGGATAATCGCCGCTCATCCCCATCGACAGCGTGTCGAACGCATCGCCGGCAATAGGTTTCAGTTCGTCGAACAGGGTGCGTAAAGAGCAAAACTCCTGCCGTACCTGTTCCATGTTGTCCGTAAAAGTAGCCATCCCCATCAATCCACCGATACAAACGTGTGGACATGCATCTGCCCGTCCGTGCCGGAGAAGTGTCCGGCACTCGTCCGGACTGAAACCGTGTTTCGACGTTTCCGCTGCAATGTGGATTTCCAACAAAATACGCAAAGCGCGGTTACATCTGGCTGCCTGTCTGTCCACTTCCTTCAGCAGCGTCAGCGAATCAATACTTTGAATGGTATGAATGAAGGGGGCGATGTGTTTCACTTTGTTTGTTTGCAGCGAGCCGATGAAGTGCCATTCGATGTCCGGCGGCAGCAACGGCTGTTTGGCCAGCAGTTCCTGTACGCGGTTCTCGCCGAAAACGCGCTGGCCGGCATCGTATGCTTCCCGCAATGCTTCCACGGGATGAAACTTGGAAACGGCCAGAAGCGTCACCCCGGCAGGTAACCCGGATCGGATGCGGGCAATATTGCCGGCAATGGTACTCATGACTGTTCCGGGACGGGTGATTGTTTCTCTTTTGTCTCCGCAGAGAAGGGGAAGATGTCTACCAGCGCCGTCTCGACAACCGACGCTATCACATAATCTGCCATCGTACCTTTCATGCCTGTTTCCATCACGTCGATAGCCTCTTTCACTGTGGAAGCCTGAGCCAGCATGTGCACCGCCGTTTTTTTCTCCGCACCGCTCTTTTCGTCCAGCGTGATAAAAAACACTTTTACCTTATAATAACGATCTCCCTCCGGATTAAAAAACAACTCCGATAACCGGGCGCGCTTAATATCCGCCACGGTAAATTCACCGGAAATGTATGGACGGAGTTCCTCAATAATCCGTGCTTCCGCTTCCGTGAAGGAAAGCGCATCCACCAGATACGGTTCCCTGACTTTTTTTACCATCCCACTTTCCGTTGTTTTTTCGTAGGATACCTTGCATTCAAACCAATTGTGCATATGTTATAAAATTCAATGATTTAATAATTCAAAAGTTTGTCAACCCTGCGGATATCCAAACCCATTCCGTTTGGTTGCCATGACATTGTTGTCCTTACGGTTTCCGCGAGGCAAAAATAATTATTTTGCAGCAAACAACCAAAACAAGGTTCCGGAGGGGAGGCACTTCAAAGGGTCGCGAATGCCATTCTTGTGACTCCTGGGAAGAATACGCAATGCCCTTGGGAAACAATGTGATTTTTAGCGGTTAGCAGTTAATGGTTAATAGCGACTGCATAGACCTTTCAAAGTACATCACATACGGTGATTACCAACTCCTATGTAACTAACTTGTATCGTATTGAACTACAGGCATTACACACTTTTGCTTTTTTGCGAAATGATACTCTCAACAGTTACTTTTTATCGGGCTACGCTCGCGGTGTTGGGGACTCCTGTGTAACAACATTGCAAAAACCTTATATACAACCCATTCTATTTTCGTGTAATACCCGACCTTCCCGGAGGTTTATTGGGGTATTCGGGAGCTTTATTCAAATATTCGGAAACTTCATTCAGGTATTCGGAAGCTTCATTCAACTATTCGGGAGCTTCATTCAACTATTCGGGAGTTTCATTCAGATACTCGGGAGGTTTATCGGGAATGTCCGGAGACGTGCCGGACATGTAGCAAAGCTCCTGTGTAACAATATTGCAAAAACCTTATATACATCCATTCTATTTTGTGTAATGAAGGGCTTTTTGATCCCGTTATTTGG
>JAITAY010000003.1 GCA_031283915.1 Tannerella sp. | reverse complement strand
CGCAGATATACGGACTATACAGCCGTTCCGGGTACCGAACAACCGTATCCCTGGACGAAAACGACCAGCGTTTCCCTGCGAAACTATGAAGATTACTACAATGCCTTCAACGTTTTCGCCGAATACGAGAAGACGCTGAATGAAGTGCACAATCTGAGAGTCATGGCCGGTTACAACCAGGAATACAAGCACAGCAAAAATTTCTATGCCGCCCGCCAGGATTTGATTGACAACGACAATCCTTCCATCAACATGGCAACGGGACTGATGTATACGGGAGGCTCGGAAACGCACTGGGGAATCGAGGGCGTTTTCATGCGCCTGAATTACAATTACAAATACAGGTATTTGTTGGAATTGAACGGTCGTTACGATGGCTCGTCCAAATTCGCCAAAGGGAAACGATATGCACTGTTCCCTTCCGTTTCCGCAGGATGGAGAATTTCGGAAGAATCATTCTGGAACCCGTTGAAAAATTTATGGAACGACATGAAAATCCGCGCCTCATACGGCACGCTGGGTAATCAGGTCGTCGACCAACTCGGAAACTTCCCCTACCTGCCGGTTTACGGTATTACCACGTCCATGGACTATCTTCTGGGCGGAGTCCGTCCGGTTGGCGTATCGCCGTCCGGATTGGTCAGTACGGGGTTTACCTGGGAAACCGTAGAACAGGTTGATTTCGGGTTCGACGCCCTGTTTTTGTCCAATCGTTTAAACGTATCCTTCGACTGGTACAGTCGGGATACACGGGATATGCTTACGGCCGGACAGACATTGCCTGCCGTACTGGGGACAAGCGTCCCGAACGAAAATGCAGCCGATATGAGTACCAGGGGTTTTGAGCTGTCCATCGGATGGAGCGACCGCCTCGAAAACGGACTCAGTTACCAGATAAAAGGCATTCTGTCCGACTATCAGACCGAAATTACGCGCTTCGCCAATCCTCAGGGACTTATCAGTCAATATTATGTCGGACAAAAACTGGGTGAAATTTGGGGTTATTCGTCCAAGGGGCTGTTCCAGTCGGACGCCGAAGTGGCCGCCAGCCCGTCTCAAAGCAAAATATGGGCAGGCAACTGGAGTGCCGGAGATGTGAAATACGAAGACCTGAACGGAAATGGAGAAATTGACTATGGCGACAACACGCTGTCGAATCCCGGCGACCGAAAAATCATCGGGAACAACACGCCCCGATACAGTTTCGGCATAAGTGCGGGAATCGAATACAAACAGTTTGATTTCCAAATGCTCTGGCAAGGAATCGGAAAGCGCGACTATATGGTCGGAGGCGTTCATTTCTGGGGATTTACCAGTGAATGGGATACGCCGGTCAAACCTGCGCTCGACTACTGGACACCCGACAATCCGGACGCCTATTTTCCGCGTCCCAGTTGGACCAACAGCGGAAACAGGCAAAATGCAGACCGCTATCTCCAGAATGCTTCATACTTCAGGCTGAAGAATATCATGCTTGGATACACGTTCAACCCTTTGCTGACCGCCAAATGGAGCATCCGGAAACTGCGAATCTTTATTGACGGCGAAAATCCGATCATGTTCACCGGAATGATTGATTCGTTCGACCCCGAAACATTCAACAATCTGACCTATCCTATTACGAAAAAGTATTCGGTAGGACTTAATATTACATTCTAACATAATAAAGTATACAATATGAAACGATTATATTTTTTACTTGCAGCAGGCACATGCCTGGGACTTTTCTCGTGCAATATCACCGACATCGCTCCGAAAGATTCGCTTACGGATGAATCTTACTGGACCAAACCGGAAGACCTGAAGCTGTATGCCAACAAGCTGTATGAGAATTTACCAGCTCCGGAACATTTGGACAATACGAGCGACAATTTTGTTACGACGAATTACAGTTCGCTTTTGTTTAACGAAAGTAATGTCCCTACAAACAATTCGGGGAGCTACTGGGGCTGGACAGTCATAAGAGCCTGCAATTTTTTCCTTACCCGTTACCAGAGCGTACAGGGAACGGAGGAAGAAATCAATCAGTATGTAGCCGAAGTACGTTTTTTCAGGGCGTATGACTATTTTGGCAAAATCAAGCGTTACGGCGACATTCCGTTCTTTGACAGAGACCTGCAGACGAGCGACGTCGACCTGCTGTACAAGGCCAGAGACCCCCGTGATCTGGTGTTGGGCAAAATAATCGAAGACCTGGAATTTGCCGTGCAGTGGCTGCCGGAACCCAACAGGGCGGAAGCAGGCCGGCTGCACAAGTATGCCGCCCTTACGCAGTTGGCGCGCGTGTACCTGCATGAAGGTACCCGGAAGAAATACCACGGCGTGCCGTCCGGAAGCCTCTCTTCGGAACAGCTCCTGCGCAAGGCGGCACAAACGGCCGAAACCATCATGAATTCGGGACTGTATGATATTGTCAGAGGGGACGATACCGGGTGTGGCCAGGTGCCTTTTGAGGGATATCCGCTCTATTACTGTAATCTGTTCGTGCAGGAATCATTGATCGGTAATCCCGAATGTATCCTGCCGCGTATCTATGTGGTAGATGTGGTAATGCATGGACTGTCACGGTCGGCAGGCGGAAGCGGGACAGGCTTTTCTAAAGATTTTGTCGAATCATTTCTTTGCAAAGACGGCAAGCCTGTCGGTTCCAGCCCTCTGTATCGGGGAGACGAAACTTTGGAAACGGAATTGACCGACCGCGACCCGCGTATGTATCAGCTAATCGACAATTTACACAGGCCGGCTATTGTAATGAACGGCGAACGTCAGGTCAATCCTTACACGAATGTGGCTCCTTCAGGTGCAGTGACAGGCTATCCCTGTATGAAGTTCAGTTCGCCCTTACAGGCGCAACACGAAGCAAACAAAACTACTTATGACTGGTTTATATACCGTTATGCCGAAGTCTTACTGATTTACGCCGAAGCGAAGGCCGAGCTGGGAGAATGTACGCAGGATGTACTGGACAAAACCGTCAACAGGTTGCGCGATCGGGTGGAAATGCCTCATCTGACCGTATCGCCGGAAGTTGACCCCAATCCGGTCAACTATGGCTATGAAATTTCTCCCCTCCTGTACGAAATTCGCAGGGAACGCCGCATCGAACTGATTGCCGAAGGTTTCCGCTGGGATGATATTATCCGCTGGAAAGCAGGGAAACTCCTTGAAAATCCGAAGACTTTCCTGGGCATGCGCGTCACTTCCCAAATAGCCGCAATCTATCCGGAAGGAACTTTTTACGGAGAAACAGGCGTTCAGACAGCGACGTACGAGAATAAAGAATTGATAAAACCTTATACAGGAAAATCGCTGGATGAGGCCGGACGTAAATGGACAGATAACGACAAGCGTTATCTCGAACCGATACCTCTGGAAGAACTGACGTTGAATTCGAATCTTACGCAAAATCCCGGATGGTAGCGTCACTGAAAAAGCAGCAGGTATGACGGGGTTCTCTTGCAAACAGATAAAACCTGTCGAAATATTGGAGTCGGAGGCTTGTTTGCCTCCCCTCCATATCTGCTTGTTTGCAGAAAAATTTTATCTTTGCTTGATTTATTAT
>JAITAY010000362.1 GCA_031283915.1 Tannerella sp. | reverse complement strand
AAAAATTGCAGCTATTTGCCCTCTTCCTGTTCCATAACGGGAATCATTGTCTCCGACCGAAAACAAGCGCCCGGAAAGAACTTTGAGACAGTCAAAATTATAGCCCTGCGTAACATGAGATATTATCTGTGAGGGTCATCATTAGAGTGATTTTTTTTGATTTAAACAGGATTCTAAATTAGTTGCCTCCACGGATATACCCAAACAAATACAGGACTTTTTTATCAAATTACTGCTGTTTTCTACCCTTGATTTGCATTACAAATAGCTACCCAGCACAAACTGTTTATATAAAAAAGCCTAAAAACAAATGCGCCATCTGTTTTGTATTTAATCTTTCCGTACTTTCGTCCCTGACGTGCAGTAAAAAAAAACGAAAGAATAGGAAAAACAGACGATCGCCGACTCATGAAACAAATCGGACGTGTCGAGGGTTTAATAATAAAGTGAATGAGGATGAAAAAAAACAGTTTCAGAACAGAATGGACGCTATGGGTGCTGATACTATGGGTTAGCGTTTCGTGCGGGCGGGTACGCAACGACGCGGAACCGATTGTGCGCACGGCAAGAATTGATGCAGTGCGCTTGTCGACCGTGGCGGAGAAATCGGTATATCCGGGTAAGGTGTGCGCCAATACCGAGGTGAACATGTCGTTCCGGATTGCGGGCGTTGTTGAGCGAATGCCCTGTGCGGAGGGGGCGTTTGTCCGCCGGGGAACGGTGATTGCCGAACTGGATGCGCGTGACTGGCTCGTACAGATGGCGGCCGTTGAAGCCGAATACCAGCAGGTAAAGGCCGCCGCAGAGCGGATTATCGAACTCTACCACCGCGGAAGTACCACCAAAAGCGACTACGAGAAAGCTGTTTACGGGCTGGAACAAATCACTGCCAAATATGACCATCATAAGAACCAGCTGGCCGATACCCGCCTGACGGCGCCTTTCGACGGCTACATCCGCGAAAAGCTGTACGAAGCCGGCGAAACCGTTGCCGCCGGGATGCCGGTCATATCCATGATTGGCGCGGGAGAATGGCAGGTGGAAATCAATTTGCCGGTGCAGGAATATGCCCGTCGGAACGATTTTGAACGCTTTGAAGCCATCGTTTCGACGGCGCCCGATACGCCGCTGCTGCTCGAAGCCATGGAAATAGCCCCCAAAGGCAGTGCCACGCAACTCTACCGGATGCGCCTGCGAATCAAGCGACCCGAAGGTGTTACGCTGGCTGCTGGCATGAGCGCAGAAGTGATCGTTATGCATAAAAGAGAGGAAGAGGCCGTATGCGAGATTCCCGTTTCCGCCCTGTTCGAACGCGCCGGCAGTCCGCATGTCTGGATATTTACGTCGGAAGATGCGCCGCTGGAAGCCCGGCCGATTCGCGTCGGCGAGATACGGCGCGACGGCTATCTGGCAGTGACGGAAGGTCTGCAGGAAGGTGAACAGGTCGTTACCGCCGGCGTACATGCCGTCAGGGACGGCATGAAAGTGAAACCCCTCCTTCCCTCCAGTGAAACCAATGTGGGAGGGCTGCTGTGATGAATCCGGCGGAATGGGCGCTGAAAAATCGCCTGCTGCTCTATTTCCTCGTGGGAGCAATGATAGTGGGCGGCGTATTTTCCTTTCTGCGGATGGGAAAGATGGAAGACCCCGAACTGGTAGTACGTGTCGCACAGGTCGTGACGAAATACCCCGGCGCTTCGGCCAGCGAAGTGGAACTGCAGGTGACCGACCCGCTGGAGAAAGCCATCCGCTCCATGCCAGGTATCGGAACGGTAGAATCGAAATCGTCCGCCGACGTGTCCATCATTCAGGTAACGCTGGACGTCACCCTGCCGGAAAAGGAGATTCAGCAGCATTGGGACATGCTGCGCCGCAAGGTGAACGACTTGGCTCCCGCGTTGCCGGCCGAAGCAAATACGCCCGTCGTGGCGGACGACTTCGGCGATGTCTACGGACTGTTCTACGTCCTGACCGTCGACGGTTTTTCGGATGCCGAATTTAACGACTATGTCGACAAAATCAGGCGGGAACTCTACACGGTTAAAGGCGTGGGCAAGGTGACGACTTTCGGCGAACAGAAACCGTGTGTCTACATCGACATCCGCCAGGACAGACTGGCACATCTGGGCGTACACTTCTACGAACTGCTGCTGACCATTCGCAACCAGAACCGGATGGTGTATCCCGGATACTTCAACAGCGGCGACCAGCGGATACGCCTGGACGTGACCGGCAACTACAGCCACATGGCCGACATCGAAAATCTGCTTATCCGGGGACACGAGAACGACCAGCTGCGTCTGAAGGACATTGCCGACGTGCACGCCGGTATCGTGGAGCCGGAACGCCAGATGATGCGCTACGATGGACAGCGGGCTATCGGGCTGGCTGTTTCGATGGTGCACGGGCACGACATCACGAAAGTGGGGAAACGGGTGGAAGAGCATCTGCACAGGATGGAAGGCGAAGGAAGCATACCGCTGGGCATCGACTTCCACAAGGTCTTCTTCCAGTCCGACCGGGTGAACGAAGCCATCGGCGTCTTTCTGGAAAACCTGATAGAGGCCATCCTCATCGTGATTGCGGTACTGATGCTGACGATGGGATTCCGCAGCGGCATTGTTCTGGGCACCAACCTGCTGGTCATCGTACTGGGGTCGTTTATCGTACTTGACATGTGCGGCGGGACGCTGCAGCGCGTTTCACTGGGTGCGCTGGTGCTGGCCATGGGAATGCTGGTGGATGACGCGGTGGTTGTCATCGACGGAATTTTGGTAGACACGCAGCGGGGACTCCGGAAACCGCTCTCCCTGACGAACACAGCCCGCAAGACAGCCCTTCCCCTGCTGGGCGCCACCCTGATTGCCATACTGGCGTTTTTCCCGATATGCCTCTCGCCCGACATGGCCGGCGTCTATGTGCGCGACATGTGCATCGTCCTGGCCGTTTCGCTTTTCATCAGCTGGATACTGTCCATCACCCTGGCGCCCATTCAGGCGGATATTTTTTTTAAGGTGAAGAAGAAAGATGCGCCGGCTACCGGCGAAGTCTTCACCGGCCGCTTCTACGTCGCCCTGCGAAAGATGCTGTACTTCATGCTCTCGCACCGGCTGATCACGCTGTCGGTCGTCACCCTCCTGTTCGCCCTGAGCGGCTGGGGATTCCTGCACGTGCGACACGGTTTCTTCCCCGATTTCAAATACGAACAGGCTTACATTGAGTTTAAGTTGCCGGAAGGAACGCATATCAACCGCGTGAAAGAAGACCTGCAGGACATGGAACGCCGCCTGCTGGCGCGGGAAGATGTGGCGCACGTAACCTCAAGCTACGGACGGACGCCCTTCCGTTACAACCTCGTGCGTTCGATTGCCGAGCCGTCGCTGGCCTACGGCGAACTGATTGTCGATTTCACCTCGCCCGAAACCATGTCACAGGTATTGCCCGCCCTGCAGAAGGAGCTTTCGGAGCAGTATCCGCAAGCCTACGTCCGCATCAAGAAATACAACCTGATGTACAAACCCTATCCGATTGAAGCCATGTTCAGCGGTCCCGACCCGGCTGTGCTGAAAGACCTCGCCGCCCGTGCCGAAGCCATCATGGAGACCGAGCCGTCGGTGATGCTGATCACCCGCAATTGGGAGCCGCAGGTGCCTGTGCTGAGCGTCCGCTACGACCAGACGACGGCACGCAACGCCGGCGTCCTGCGCTCGGATGTGGCAGTAGCCCTGCTGTCGGCCACCGACGGGATGCCGGTCGGGGCATACTACAACGGCACCACGTCCGAACCGCTCTACCTGCGGAGCATCGGGGCGCGGGGCGAACCTGTCGACGACCTGTCCAACGTCCCGGTAGCCACTCTGATACCCTCGCTGAACAAAGTAACCGTCTCCGAGCTGTTCTCGGGAAACAAAAACCTCTCGGCCGTGCTTTCAGATCTCCTGGAACCTTCGCTGGTCAGTCAGGTAAGCGACGGCATCACGCTTCGCTGGGAAGACCCGGTGGTGCGGCGTTTCAACGGCAAGCGTGCCATCTGTGCCCAGTGCAACAACATGTTTGGCTACACGCCCGCCCAGTCGCTGGCGGCCATACGCGAGCAAATCGAACAGATCCCCCTGCCTGCCGGTTACGAACTCTCGTGGCGGGGCGAAGCCGAAGCACGCGCCGAATCGACGCGCTACCTGTTTGCCGGCGTCCCGATTTCCCTCGTCCTGATGATAGTCATCCTGATGCTCCTGTTCAGGGATATACGCAAGCTGCTTATCATCTTCCTGTGTATTCCGCTGGCCGCCATCGGCATTGTCGGCGGACTGCTGATAAGCGGGAAAGAGTTCGGCTTCGTGGCTATCGTCGCCTCGCTGGGATTGATTGGCATGATGATACGCAACGGTATTGTGCTGCTGGAGGAAGTGATGCGCCTGACGGAGGCGGGGACGCCGGCGGTCGAGGCGCTGCTCACGGCTTCGTCGTCACGTTTCCGTCCGGTGGTGATGGCGGCGGGTACATCCATCGTGGGAATGATTCCCCTGCTTTCCGACGTCCTCTTCGGCTCGCTGGCGGTCGTCATCATGGGCGGATTGACGGTCGGCACGCTGATTACGCTGATGGTGATTCCCGTGTTTTATGCGCTGTTCTACGGCGTGAAAGTGAAGTAATCATAAAAAAGAGAAATGGCAATGATTGGAAAAATAACGTATCTGGCTGCCGCCCTGTGTCTGGCCGGCGGCATGAGCATGAAGGCGCAGAGCCGTCTCACGCTGGACAGTTGCCGAACGTTGGCGCTGGACAACAACCGTCAGGCCAAGTCGGCGCACATGCAGTTACGCAAGGCCGCTTACGAAGTGAATGCTTACCGGGCGAATTTTCTGCCGCGCATCTTCGCTCAGGGGATTTACCTGTTTTCTTCGTCGGATTACCGATACCGGAAACAGTATCCCCTCGTTGACACCGATGCGCTGACGGGCGCCATGAATCGAACGCCGATGCCCGACTGGGAAAAGCAGTTCTGGGGACAGTTCTTTTCCCGGGCAAACGTGGATTTGGACATTTGGTTGAAACCTCATAACATGAGTCTGGCGGGTGTTCGGTTCGAGCAACCGGTCTATCTGGGCGGGAAGATTACGGCGGCCTATAAAATGGCCAAAATCGGCCGTCAGATGGCACAGCTGAATATTGCCCGTTCCGATGCCGAAATCATCCTCAAAACCGACCAAGCCTATTGGGAATACGTGAAAATACGGGAACTGCGTCTCGCTGCGCAGCAATACAGGGAAGCCGTCCGGCGCGTGGTGGACGACGCGGGGCATGGTGTAGAAATGGGGGCCGTATCGGAAAACGACCGGATGAAAGCGCAGGTGAAATTGGGCGAGGCGCAAGTGCTGGTACGCGAAGCGGAAAACGGGCTGCGGCTGGCGCAGATGAACCTCTGCATGACGGTCGGACTGAATCTGTTTGACGCTGTCGAGCCGGCCGACACGCTGCCGGATGCCTTGCCGGCCACCCTGCCGGAAGACATTCCCGACGTCAGCGTGCGTGCGGAATACGCCCTCCTGCGCAAGGAACTGGAGCTGAAGAAAGAGCAGGTCAACCTTGTCCGGAGCGAATTTATGCCTCAGTTGACGCTCGGCGGCGGATATAACTACCTCAACGGGGTATTCATCAACGATTCAAAGCTGTTTGACAAGCCATCGTTTTCGGCCATGGTATCGCTCAAGATTCCCCTTACGCAATGGATTGAAGGCAGCAACCGCGTGCATTCCGCCCGGGCCGACGTTTCGCTTGCGGAGTACCGGATGCAGGAATCGGCTGACTTGCTGCAAATGGAGATGGTGAAAGCCTGGAACACCTGGGACGAGGCGTTGCTCAAGACCTCCCTTGCGCGTGACGAATACCTGCAAACGCAGGAAAATCTCCGCGTGGTCAAAGACCGCTACGAACTGGGAATGGAAACCGTCTCGGGTCTGCTGGAGGCACAGGCGCTCTGGCAGGAGGCTTGGAGTAAGTATATCGAAGCCCGCGCCCGACTGCGTATCGCCGAGACCGATTACTTCCGCACCGCCGGAGGGACGATGCTCCGGGATTGAATCAATCAAAAGATACAAGTTAATTACACAGGAGTCCCCCACCACCTCGAGCGTAGCCCGATAAAAAGTAACTGTTGAGCGTGTGATTTCGCGAAAAAGGCATACATTCGCAAAAAAGTTCGTGCGAAAGAAACCGCAACAACACTGGTATTATATACCCCACAGGAGTCTGGTTCATAGCAGCCGGTGAAGCCCGAATTGGC
>JAITAY010000358.1 GCA_031283915.1 Tannerella sp. | reverse complement strand
AAAAATTGCAGCTATTTGCCCTCTTCCTGTTCCATAACGGGAATCATTGTCTCCGACCGAAAACAAGCGCCCGGAAAGAACTTTGAGACAGTCAAAATTATAGCCCTGCGTAACATGAGTGATTAATGGTTAATGATAAGGCGGATATAGTGCCCATACGCATGAATGAAGTCCTGCGAGGGACGATCTATCGGTAGAAAACGAAATATCGGTATCCGAAGGGAACCCGACAAGCCCCGTGAGGGGCGGCATATTGGTGGCGCAGGATGATATTCCGGGGCACAGGATGATATTCCGGGGTTGCGTCAGAAGGATGACAGCGCTGTCTCAAACGCATCCAGTTTTGTTTTTTCTCCGGCCAGCAGCAGGGTATCGCCTTCGCGGAAGACGAACGACGCCGGGACGTTGGCCCATGCCGTGCCTTCACGGTCGATGCTGATGATCATGCATTCGGTTTTCTGCTGGAAATTCGTTTCGCCCAGGCTCTTGCCCGCCAGGGGCGAATGAGCTTCAACCACGTACTGCGAAAGGACAATGTGCGGTTGCATGTCGTCGTCGGCATCGAGTCCCAAATTGCGTGCCTCAAGGTCTTTGACAAATTTCTGGATGTTTTCGTCGGAGCCGGCCACAATCAGTTTGTCATACGGATACAGGCGTTCGTTGGCATCCGGGATGTTGATTTTCCTGTTTCCCCGGACGATCGTCACGATGTTCAGCTTCAATTTGCCCCTGAAATCCAGTTCGCGAAGCGTTTTCCCGATGCGCGGCGACAGCGGCGAGATTTCGATCTCTTCCAGATGGATTTTCTTCGAGAGCAGCGTATGAGCCACCTGCGGATGGATGGCGGCCTGTTTTTCGGCCAGCCGTTCCTTCTGGTTCAGGTTTTCCATGAAACGGGCTTCGATCCGCCGCGACTGCCGCTTGAATCCCTCGAAAAAGACAATAACGACCATGAACGCCATCGAAACGATGAACATTGCCGGGGCGTAGTGCGGGAACAGCGGTACCAGTACCATCAGAATCAGAACACAGCAGACGCCGGCTTTCAGGATCAGCAGCGAGACCAGTGCGCCGCGGTTGAAATGGTTGTCGTTCCACAGCGACTTAAATTCGTCCGACCGGTTTTTCTTCATCAGGATAGCCCGCAGGAAAGGCGCCATCAGCAGGAGCAGCAGGGTGGCCGAGAGCAGGCGACCCCAGAAGCCGGGAAGATTTTGCGTGATCAGCGGAATCAGCAGATGTTTACCGGTGAGCACAATGGCCAGCGAAATACTGGCATAGACGGTCGTGAACAGCAATATGTCCTTGAGCAGGCGGTTCCAAGTATTCTGCCGGTTCACCGTCTTGAGGCCGGACGAAGCGTATCCGTCAACGATTTTCTGCCAGGAGGAGGGGAGGCGTTTTTCGATGAAGCGGTAGACGGGCGTCGCGGTGCGGATAAAGTACGGCGTTGTAAAAGTCGTGATGATGGAAACGGCCACGATGATCGGATACAGAGAGGCCCCGATCACCCCCAGGTTCATCCCCAGCGTAGCGATGATGAACGAAAACTCGCCGATCTGCGCCAGGCTGAAACCCGATTGCAGCGCCACCTTCAATCCCTCGCCCGACGCCAGCACGCCCAGCGTGGCGAAAACGACCCGCCCGCTCAGCACCACCGTTGTCAGGAAAAGGATTAATCCGATATGCTGCCCGATCACCGCCGGTTCAATCATCATCCCTACCGAAACAAAGAACACTGCGCCGAACAGGTTTTTCACCGGTTCGATCAGGTGTTCGATCTGTTTGGCACGAATCGTCTCCGCCAGAATGGAACCCATGATAAACGCTCCCAGCGCCGCCGAAAATCCGACTTTCGACGCGAAGAGCACCATCCCCAGACACAGGCCGGTAGCGACGATGATCAGCGTCTCGTCGTTCAGGTATGCTTTCAGTCTTTTGAGCAACGTCGGGATCACATAAATCCCTACGACAAACCATATCAGGACAAAGAACAGCAGCCGCGCGAGGTTCTCCAGCAGTTCGACGCCCTCGATGCGGTTGCTCACGGCCACGGTCGAGAGCAACACCATCATTACAATCGCTGCAAGGTCTTCCACAATCAGCATCCCGAAAACGATTCCGGCAAACTTCTGCCGTTGCAGGGACATGTCGTTAAATGCCTTGATGATAATCGTCGTTGACGACATCGACAACATGCCGCCCAGAAAGACGCTGTCCATCACCGGCCACCCGAGCATCCGCCCCACCATGTAACCGATGACCATCATCGCCCCCATATTGATCATGGTTGCCAGCGTAGCCGTACCTCCGACGGCAATCAGTTTCTTGAAACTGAACTCCAGTCCCAGCGCAAAAAGCAGGAAGATGACGCCTATTTCCGCCCATATCTCCACGTTCTCCATATCGGCGATTGTCGGCAGCCACGGCACCGCCGAACCGGCAATAAATCCGGCCACAATGTAACCCAGCACCACAGGCTGTTTGAGAAACTTGAACAGGATGGTAGCAATTCCGGCCGTGATCAGGATCAGCGCCAGGTCGCCGATGAAATCAGGTAAATGATCCATAAATCATGCATGTTTTTTCCATACAAAGGTAATGAAATTTTGCCTTCCGCAGATCAAACGGGAGGAGAGGGGGCTGTTCAACCCGTCGCGTTGACCCGGTTTAAGGGATAGGAAATAATGAGATAGAACGCATGAAAACGCCCCGGGATTTCATCCCGCGCTACCGATATTTCGTCCCTTTGGGGACGTGGGTCGCTACGGCTCGCACGGGCTTTAGCCCAATTCCTCCGATGGCCGTCAGTTTTAACTGACGGGAAAAGGATATCACCCAATTTTCGTTATCGAGTTGGGAATCGCTACGGATATCAGGCTACTGCAATTCTTAAAAACCTCCCTCTCAATCTCCGTTACCGAGTTGGAAAGGGTTATGGACGTCAGGCTGCTGCACTCCTTGAAAGTAACCTCATCAATCATCGTTACCGAATTAGGGTGTCTCCGTGTTGAAAATGAGTACATGTTGTTTATTTCGCATCCCCTATCCTGCCACGCAGGATGCAGGTAGGACGAAAAAACTCGAAAAACAAACGGTTGAAGTTTTTTTTGCTGTTTTTGCTACGGATTATTACTTTTTCTGCACAAAAAAGATGCATTTTTATTGCAGTGCGTATGATTTTCCCGGGAAAATGTCTACTTTTGCCCCTCATTAAAAATAAACAGGGAATCAGAAAAGAAAGGGTATGAATGTAAATAAAGTAATCGGAGAAAAAATACGGGGACTGCGCGAAATGAAGAATCTTTCGGCGGAAGACGTGGCGGAACGCAGCGGGTTGAGCCTGACGCAGATTCTGCGAATAGAAGAGAATGAGGAACTGCCTTCGCTGGCGCCGCTAATTAAGGTGGCGCGTGTGCTGGGCGTCAGACTGGGTACGTTTCTGGATGATCAGCAGGAGTTGGGGCCGGTCGTTTGCCGCGGAAAGAGCCTTGACAAAAGAGAGGGCATCCATTTTTCAAACAATGCGAAGGCGGTACATAAAAACATGGCTTACTACGCACTTTCGCAGGATAAGTCGGGACGGCACATGGAACCTTTTCTGATTGATGTCCGGCCGGCGAAAGAAGCTGATTTCGTGCTTTCCACCCATGAAGGCGAGGAATTTATTTTCGTCCTGGGAGGCATCATCGAAATCAATTACGGAAAAGACACGTATGTGCTGGAAGAAGGCGACAGTATCTATTACGATTCGATCGTGGCGCATCACGTACACGCTGCCAACGGGCAGCCGGCGCGTATCCTGGGAGTCATCTATACACCGTATTGAAACATGGAACTCTCGAACAGAACACTGGGGCAGTGGCTGGAACACTGGGCGGAGACGACGCCGGACAAGGAATACATCGTCTATTCCGACCGCAACCTGCGGTTTACGTGGCAACAGTTCAACCGGCGCGTGGACGACATGTCCAAGGGATTGATGGCCATCGGTGTGAAAAAGGGGACGCATATCGGCATCTGGGCGACGAACGTGCCCGACTGGCTGACGTTCCTCTACGCCGGCGCTAAAATCGGCGCCATACTGGTCACAGTCAATACCAGCTACAAGCAAAACGAACTGGAATTTCTCGTCAAAGATGCCGATATTCATACGCTTTGCATCACCGAAGGCGTTTTCGACGGCAGCTATGTCGATATGGTCTATGAAATGGCGCCCGAACTGCGGGACTCGCAACGCGGATTCATGAACAGCAAGCGTTTCCCGAAACTGAAAAACGTCGTCTACATCGGCCAGGAAAAATACCGGGGCATGTATAACACTTCCGAGATACTCCTGCTGGGCAGGAATATCGACGACCGTCTGCTGGAAGAGGCCAGGAAGCAGGTGGACTGCCACGACGTGGTCAACATGCAGTACACGTCCGGGACAACCGGCTTCCCGAAAGGGGTGATGCTGACGCACCACAACATCGCCAACAACGGCTACCTGACCGGCGAACACATGGCCTTCACGGCCGACGACAAGCTCTGCGTCTGCGTACCGCTGTTTCACTGTTTCGGCGTGGTGCTGGCCACGATGAACGTCCTGACGCACGGCTGCACGCAGGTGATGGTCGAACGTTTCGACCCGCTGCTCGTCCTGGCCTCTGTCCACAAGGAGCGGTGTACGGCGCTGTACGGCGTCCCGACCATGTTCATCGCCGAACTGAATCATCCGATGTTCAACATGTTCGACCTGACCTGCCTGCGTACCGGCATCATGGCCGGCTCGCTGTGTCCCGTCGAGTTGATGAAACAGGTTTGCGAAAAAATGTACCTGCAAATTACAAGCGTATACGGTCTGACGGAGTCGTCGCCCGGCATGACGCAGACACGTATCGACGACCCGTTCGAAGTGCGTTGCGAAACCGTCGGACGCGACTACGAATTTACCGAAGTGGCCGTGATTGACCCCGAAACGGGCGAACTTCTGCCCGACGGAGTACAGGGTGAAGTCTGTTGCCGCGGGTACAACGTCATGAAAGGATATTACAACAACCCCGAAGCGACGGCCGAGGTGATCGACAGGAACGGTTTCCTGCATTCCGGTGACCTGGGTATCCGCGATGCCAACGGCAACTACCGCATCACCGGACGCATCAAGGACATGATTATCCGCGGCGGCGAAAATATCTATCCCCGCGAGATTGAAGAATACCTGTATCATCTGGAGGGTATCAAAGACATTCAGGTGGCCGCCGTGCCTTCGAAGAAGTATGGCGAGGAAGTGGGAGCGTTCATCATTCTCCACGAAGGCGCTGCACTGACGGAAGAGATTGTCAAGGACTTTTGCCGTGGAAAAATCGCACGTCATAAAATCCCGAAGTACGTCTTTTTCGTAGACACGTTCCCCATGACCGGCAGCGGGAAAATACAGAAATTCAAACTGAAGGATCTTTCGCTCGAACTGCTTGCCGCACAGGGAATTGTGCTGGAATGAGAAAACGGCCAGTTAGTGGTTAGTAATTATACTTTGCGCGGTTTAAAATAGTGAGTTTAAAAACAGGAAAAAAGTAAGCATCTTTGTGGCGTCAAACCCAATAAAAGATGCTTACAAAAATGAACCTCTCCCAAGAAGAAATCCAACG
>JAITAY010000216.1 GCA_031283915.1 Tannerella sp. | reverse complement strand
ACCCTCTCGCCGACGGAGCCGGGCAGCCTGCCTGCCGGCAGCGAAACGAACATCGCCCTTACGCACAGTGCAGATCTTGCCTCCGGCGCCTACGCGCTTACGCTGACCGTCAGCGCCGAAGGTCTGACGCCGGTATCCATTAGCATCGTCTATACGGTAGCGCCGACCGGAACGGAAAACGTCGAATCGCCGGCGCTGCGGGTTATTGCCACCGGCGACGGCTTTTTGATAACCGGCCTCGTTTCCGGTGAAACACTGAACATCTACAGCATTCACGGGCAACTGTTCTACAGGAGTAAAGCGAATGGCGCCGAACAGCGTGTTCCCTTGCCTGCACGCGGTGTTTATATTGTAGTGGGCGGCAACCGTACCGTGAAAGCGGTGTATTAGTAGAGACGCAACATTTTGAGTCTCTGCAATAAATAATAAACAAAAATGATTATCGTAAATGATACCTGATCGGCTGAAAGCCGTAATTTTCATAACCGCAGGTCAGCGACCTGCGGAAAGTGATGCAAGAGTACCGCTGCCTGAAAGGCAGGACTTCGAGCCGGGCAAGTCGTTCTGCCTTTCAGGCAGTGGGAACTACTTCCGCAAGCCGTTGGCATTGCGGTTATGAAAATTCAGCCCTTTCGGGCTTATCAGGCAATAAATACGATAATCATTATAATTTATTATATAAATGACGATATGAAGAATTTTAAATTTATTTCGATGTTGAGCATCCTTGCCTGTTTAGGGATGCATAGAAGGTACGGTAACGGATGCCGAAACATCTGCTGTTTTGCCGAATGTCGCGGTTGATATTGTTGCAAAAGACAATTCGACCTATATCAAGCAGACATTAACCACCGGCAATGATGGAAAATTTACGGTTACCGACGTTGAAGCCGGCGTTTACAGTTTGACCTTTAGCGTTAGCGGTTATGCACAGACCACAAAAGATGTAAGTGTGGCGGCAGGGCGTACGGTTACAGCCAATACCACGTTGTCGCCCGACAAAAATGTTTTAAGCGCATCGCCACAAACGGTTGATTTCGGCGAAGTGGAAACAAACAAATCTATCATTATTCAGAATAACGGTCTTGATGCGGTTTCTTACGAGGCAACAACCGACAAACAGTGGCTCACACTGAGCAACGCGCAGGGTTCGGTAGCCAAAGGCGCATCAAAAATCATACAGGTTGCCGCAAATCGCGCCGGACTGAATCCGGGCGGCTATACGGCAAATGTCGTTATTATACTGCACGCGGTATAAATAAAAGTCAGAAACACCAGAAGGAGGTCTTCCGTGAAAAGCTCCAGATGCCCGGAAACCGGAAACGGATAAAGCGCGGAGGCTATGGGGTGGAGACCTGTTGGGCGACATCAGAAGCAACCGACTTTTTGTCCCTCCCTTATTTCCAACAATAAAGCCCGATGCTGGAACGCCGGGCTTTTACGGGAGATTGGAAAAGTGGAGTATACCGGACTCGAACCGGTCACCTCGACACTGCCAGTGTCGCACTCTAGCCAGATGAGCTAATACCCCGTACTGTCATTTTCGGTCGCAAAGGTAACGAAATTATTAAGATATGCATTATCTTTGTTCAATTTTTATTACAAAATGCAGGATGATCTATCATACAACCTTTCATTTGGACGACGCTATTTGGGATGAAGGCCTTCATCACCTGAAACAGCATTACATTCCCGGGGCGACTCAAAGCGGCCTGCTCCGCCGACCGGCCATGCAGCGCGTCTTGCAGGAAGAAGAAGCGGGCGTCAGTATATGCATACAGTTTCATGTCAGCGACCGAGACGTACTGCATCGCTGGATGCAATGCGAAGGCGCTGAACTGCAACGCGAATTGACCGTGAAATTCGGCGCGAAGATAGCCGGATTCTCTACCTTGCCGGAAGAAATGGAGCTGGAATGACACAGGAACGAATCATACTGGGCATTGATCCCGGAACGATCGTAATGGGTTACGGCGTACTGACAGTCGAAGATCGCAAGCCCCGTCTGACAACCATGGGGGTGTTGAAGTTGGACAAATACGAAGATCATTACCTGCGTCTGCGACGGATCTATGAACGGATGCTGTCGCTGATAGAGGAATATCTGCCCGACGAGCTGGCTATCGAAGCGCCTTTCTTCGGGAAAAACGTACAGAGTATGCTGAAACTTGGGCGGGCGCAGGGAGTAGCCATGGCCGCCGCTCTGAACCGTGACATTCCCATCTTCGAATATGCGCCGCTGAAAATCAAACTGGCCATTACCGGAAACGGACAGGCTTCCAAGGAGCAGGTCGCCGGAATGTTGCAGTATATTTTGCATATCCCCGACGAAAACATGCTGCCGCAATTAGACGCCACCGACGGACTGGCGGCTGCCTTTTGCCATTACATGCAAATCAGCCGCCCGGCCACGCAGGAGAAATCGTATGCCGGATGGAAAGATTTTGTCGTCAGGAACCCGGAGAAAGTGCGTAAATAACATGAGTCCGGCGGCGGCTTTTTTTGAGACGCTATGAAAGTAAGAGGCCGTTTTGAAAGCGCAAAAGAAAAGAACATTTGATGTATCGGTTATACGTCGCAATAATCCGGATAGCGTCAGTTATCAACAGTTTGAAAACAGTTGAGCCGGATGTTCGGCGCTGCTCAAACGGATTAAGGAACTGTCCGGAAATAAACCATACAAATTTACCGGAGCTGTTTTTTGCAGCACAAAGATGTTTCTGTATTCTCAAGTGCACCTGATGGATGAATGACGAAAGCCCTGCATCGTACCCGGGTACCCGAAGCCTACAGCCTCTGCACACAGGGATGTTATATCGCGTTAAAAAAACGGCGTTTTCTCCTGAAGATTGGAAGATATCAACTATTTTTGACTGCGTTATGTACGGGAATGCCTGAAATGTTTCCGGGATACATCCGAATAGAACAGAATGTATGCGATGAAAATGAATAGATATACGGTAAGCAGTCTTTTCCTGCTGTTATTGTGGGCGTGCAAACCGGTAGCGCCGGTGACGTCTTCCATTACGATTGACCTGGAGAAGCTGACGGTGCCGGTGAACAGTGATCTGTATGGCCTGACACTTGAAGAATGTAATCATGCTATTGAAGGCGGGCTTTATGCCGAGCAAGTGCGGAACCGGGATTTTGAAGAAGGCGTTGTTCCGGCCGGATGCCTGTATGATGCCGGCGGCGGTCATTTGGTTACGCCGGCGGGGTGGAAAGTCCCGTTTGTGGCTCCGGACGTCGTTTCCGGCTGGCGACTGTTGAGCGACCACACGTTCTGGTATCTTCACACTGCTTATGCTGCCGACGGAAAGAACAATCGTTCGCTGGGCGTTCGAGTGGACTATTCCGGACAGGAAGGCGGCGTTGTGGCGGAAGGCTTTCACGGCATCGGACTGCACCGGGGCGAACAGTATGCTTTGTCGTTCCGGCTGCGCGGAGGGAGTTATGCGCTGTTGAACGTCCAGCTGATGGATTCTGTTGCACACAAGCCTCTGAGCGACGTGTACGAGATACGCCCGTCCCTCGAATGGACGGAGGTGCGCCATACGTTTACGGCAACGGAAAACACGTCACATGCCACACTGGTTTTCAGTGCCGACAGCGGTCTGTGGTTTTATATGGACAGGGTGTCTCTGTTTCCCCGGAAGACGTGGAAAGAACGTCCGAACGGATGGCGGGCAGACTTGGTCGAAGCGTTGGCGGCATTGCATCCGAAATTCATCCGTTTCCCCGGTGGAGCGTTTGCCGAAGGATATTCGATTGAGTCGGTGCCCAAATGGGAAGAATCGATCGGGCCGGTCGAACAGCGAAAACCTCTCTGGAGCATCTGGGGATACGGCTCGACAAACGGCGCAGGTTTTCATGAATACCTGCAACTGTGCGAAGATCTGGGGGCGTGGCCGATATACGTGGCGAATGCGGGTATGTTGAACCAGCGTTACCGCTTGCGTTACGAAGAAATCAAGAACATGGATGTTTGGGCAGATCGCCTGAAACAGGCGCTTGCCTATGCTAACGCGCCGGTCGATTCGCTCTGCGGTCGGATGCGTGCCGGCAATGGCCATGCACAGCCGTTCGACCTGAAAATGGTGGAGGCGGGGAGTGAAAACAGCGGTATCATTTATTCCCGCCGCTATCAGTACCTGCGGCAGACCGTCAGGGACTCTTTCCCCGACGTATCGTTCATCAGTACCGATTCCGCCGCAGTGAAAGGGTTCCGGGGAGACTGGATTGATACACATTACCTGGCCGGCGTAGACTTTTTGATCAGCAACCATAACCGTTTTGACGTGGGCAGCTTGACCATCCGTACGCCGATGACTTTTATCGGGGAATTTGGGGCGGCACACTCTCCCGCCGGCGGAACGTTGCGGGCGGCGGTAGGCGAGGCCGCTTTCCTTATCGGCGCGGAACGGAATCCGATGAACGTAAAGGGGGTAGCTTACTCGCCTTTGTTGGGTCATGCGGGATTTCCGTCGCACGGTGTACCGGCTATCACGTTCGATGCGTCCGGTTTGGTGAAAAGCCCGTCTTATCATGTGCTGGAAATGTTCGCCACTCACCGGGGCGACGAATTGCTGGTGACGAACGTGGAAACGTTTCGCAAACCGCTGGTGACGCAGGGGCGCGTGTCGATCATCTGCTACGACGACGATTATGAAGTGAGTGAAATGGCGCTGGACGGCGTTTCCCTTCCGCTGAAGTTCGTGAAGGATGAACGAACGGCCATCCGCCGGACGAAGTTTGCGGAGAATCGGCGTATGCAGAATGTTTCGTCCGACCCCGATGCGCCGGAGGTTTCGGAGACTCCGGATGAACGGATGGAAAGGCGACATTTGCTGTTCGGCCGGTCGACTTCCGGCCTGCAATCGCTTTCCGAAGATGAACAGCGGAAATATGCAATTGCCGGAGATTCGACGGGATACAATTATACGTTCTCAACGCGTCTCAGACGTATGCAGTCCCGGGGAAAAATCAGGTTGCAGGTACGTGACAACGGCCTGGTGGAAGAACAGGGCGACTGTATCTCCCTGATCTTTGCGGACGGCACGGTCGGACTGTATCACTGTGCAGGGCGCGTGGAGCGCCCGCTGGCGCCGCCTGTCGCGGCGCCGGTCATGGAAGAAGGACGCTGGTATACGGTGAAAATCGTTTGCGATGACGAACGGATTCAATGTTACCTGAATGATGCCCCGCTGACGGAAGCAATCATGCCCGCCTGTCCTTCATTGGTGACGGTAGCCACGCGGGAAGCGAATACAAATGCCATCCTCCTGAAAGTGGTCAACACGACCTATCATGAAGAATGGACCTCGCTACACGTGCTGGGCGGAAATATCAGCAGTCAGGCGGAAATGATTCGGTTGACCGGTGCGCCGGAGGGACTCAACACGCTGGATCGTCCCGATAGGATCGTGCCGGAACGGAAACTTGTTCGGTTTCCCTTCAGACATCCCCTCACCTGCGTTTTTCCGCCCAATTCGGTGACTATTCTTCGCCTGGAACCGAAATAATATGAAAGGTAGATAGTAGTCCCCCCAATAAAAGCATACAGCCCACTCCAAATAACGGGATCAAAAAGCCCTTCCTTACACGAAAATAGAATGGATTGTATATGAGGTTTTTGCAATGTTGTTACACAGGAGAATCGCGATGGGTAGCTCCGTGACGGGACGAAGCCGTCCGGTCAAACTTTCACTTCTGTTTCTTTCCCTCCTAACACGGCTTTCCTGCCGCCCCCTTTCTCTTTCACCGGTATTTCCGCCCTCACGCCCCGGGATTTTATCCCGCGCTACCGATATTTCGTCCCAATTGGGATGGTTTATTTCCGGACAACTCCTAATTGGTTTTGAAAATCAATACATCACAGGCGTAAGATACGCCAAACTCTCCCTGTATTCAAACAACTGACTTTTTGTTCAGCCCCCAATAAAGGGGGAATGTTCTCCCGTCAGTTTTCCATTCGGGAACTCAGCGGCGCTTTCAGTTGGCCGGAAGTTTTGTAATGTATTTCGGCATAACCGATTTTCAACTTCGAACGCACTTTGATCGGGAGGTGATTCCCGTCGTTCCCCACCCATACTTCGGCGGCTGATTTACTCTGCGAAAAGGCGCTGTCGTATATGTCAATGAAAAAATGATGCGTCCGGTAGCTGATACCGTCTCTTTCCACCACTTCATCCCCGGTGTAGCGGTAACTGACCTGGATCAAATCCTTTCCGGTCACGACCGTCGATGGAAAAACGTCTCCCGCCTTCAGGTGTTTCCAGTCTAATGTCCGGAGAAAGAACAGCGTTCCCAGCATGTCGAACGCATACCCCGACGTGACGGACAGCAGGGTGTCTATCTTTACCTTTTCCGGCGTATACCGCCGGCTGTGCACGCAGGTTTGTTCCTGTTCACGGTAGGAAAACGTCAGTTCGTCGATCAGGTAATATCCGCCTTCATTGGTGTGTTTCGAGCTGTACAGCAGAGCGTAATCCGGCGAATAATAACACTCGATGGTGTCCCGCATTTTGTATATGGAATCGAAAAACTTGCTTGTCCGGAACGTCAGCCGGTATTTTGATGCCCTTTTTCCCTTGTACATGGACGGGCTGAACGTCAGTTGACCCTCGCCGGCGCGCGACATCAGGATGCCCCACTTGAAATAAACGTCATACGTCACGTTTTCACCGGCGTTTAGTGTCATGGCCAGGGGAAGGTACTGCGCCTTCATCTCCGCCGGGAGAAACAGGCAGCAGAAAAGAACGAGCAACCGTTTCACGGCCTCAGAACCCCAAACCGCCGCCGCCCAATCCGCCCAGGCCGCCCAATCCGCTACTGCTCCCCGACTGAGACCGGCCTTCTTCCTTGTAATTACGTTTTTGTTTTGTGACATCCTTCGGTTTGTTTTTTGTTATTTCTATCGGTTTCTGGGACGTAAGGGGTACGGACAGGACGTTCCACGTCTCTTCTATCTCAAAATTGGCACGCATCTCATACAGCTTGGAGGAATAAAATACCTCTTCCGGCTGTGTCCCTTCCGCATAGTTTCCCGTATCCCATACACCGTTTCCGTTTCTGTCCAGCACCATACGGGCATAATATTTCTCCGGTCGCAGGTTCATGAAAAGTGCACCGCCCCGTTCTACAGGCGCCTTTCGCACCGGAATATCACTGGCGTTCAGCAGTTCTACAAATGCAGACCCTGTCACGCCTTCGATGTGAAGGTACAAATGTCCGTATTCATCCCTCGACTTGAATTTGAAGGTCGACTGAAAGAAGTTGTTCCATTTCCCGTAGAGGCTGTAGATACGTGCCGAGTCGATGGTCAGCCGGTAACTCTCCTCGTATTGCCAAGTCCGTTCGAGGTAATATTTCAGGATGTTGGCGCTGTCTTGCCGAAAGGTGAAGTCGACCGGCGTCCAGAGCGTGTCCTGTTGCAGTTCCAGCAGAACATGTTCTTTAGCGAAGTCCGGCGTCGGCTCCGTAAAAACGAGCGCCATGGTGTCGGCCGGATCCACCGAACTGCCCGGCTTGAGTTGTGGAAGCAGATATTCGACCGGCACCGGTTCGTCCTTTTTCGGCTTCCTTCTGGCCGGTGATGCCGGTTGCCTGCGCATGGACAGGCGGATTGTATCCGTTTGCGGACACAGGACATTGAGTGAATCGCTTTTGAGATATGCGACTTGCAGATGTAGTGTATCCCGCTGCCAGACCGTCGAATCGGCAATCCAGTAATTGATCGTACTGTTTCCGTCCAGCAGCTGTGTCAGGTACCAGTTTTCTTCGGCCGGGTCGCCGTTCAGCAACTTCAGTTCGGGTAACGAATCTGCCGGAGCATTGAATTTCAGGGCAAACAGGTTCTGCTGCGTCCGTTCGGGGCGGAGCATGTACTGACGCTGAAACTTTTCCTTGAACAGCCGCAGTGTGATATCGTCCGGCAGGAAATGCGTGTAATCGACAGTCCGGATGGTGTCAATGGTCAGCGAGTCTTTCCACAGGGTGTCCTGTCGGGAGGCAAACTCGAAATACGGCACGATGATGGAATCATGGAAAGCGATTTCCTCGCCGGGCTGGTCGAAGTGGTAGTCGCGGTTGACGTCGTTCAGTGCGTATAGGCGATAGCTTCCTTCGGCAATATTCCGGATGACGAACCGTCCGCGTTCATTTGTTTTCGAAGTACGGAAGAACGGTTCTGTCGTGAAGGCCGAATCAGCTAAGTTCTGGTGCAGCCCCACCAGTATATGGGGCATCGGTTCCAGATTCTCCGCATTCAGTACGATTCCCGCCACTTCGAACGAGTCGATCACATTGCCTGTAGAAAAGGCGAAACTGAAATTTTCCAGCACATTCTTTTCGTTATTGTCGGCAATGGAATTGGTGAAGTCGATCGTGTATGTGGCATCCGGTTTCAATGTGTCCTTTAACTCGACCTTGACCTTTTTTCCGATAGCCCGGACTACCGGCAGATTTTTTTGCGGTGGGGTGATGATCACGTTTTCCGACGGCCGTTCGATCTGAATCAGTTCATCGAAGACGATCTCAATTTTCTTGCCTTCATAGTGTGTGGCATGAAAAGCGGGCGTACTGCGCAGGAATTTCGGCGGTATTTCGTCATACGGCCCGCCGTTGGGCGTCGCCATATTGGCGCAGGAACCGAGCAGTGCAAACGTACATAATCCTGCGAACAACCACCCCGTCCCTAAATGTTCGAACTTGCATTTCTTCATGCGTAACATCTACTATTTGCGCACAAAATTACATGAAAAACCCTGGTTTTCCAAGCGTGTGAAATAAAAATCAAGATTACAGGAAACTTTAGCGGCTTTGCCATACAATGCTCGAAAATGATGTTTAATCACTTTATGCCGGCAAATTTTATGGAAAAAGCTTGTGGCCTTGATGTGCACAGATAGAGCCAAAATACTTCCGTGGAATCGTTTGTCTTTTCTGTCCTCATAACACACAGTTTGGGCTAATAAATGTGCGGTTTATGACCTGGACTGCTCAAGCAAACGCCTTAATTCGGCGATTTCCCTGTCCCTTTCTTCAAGAGCCTTGTCTTTTTCATCAAGGGCTTTATCTTTTTCCTTGAGCGCTCTGTCCTTTATTTCGATGACCCTTTCAAGTTTTTCGCGTTCTTCCTGACGGGAAGTGGCGATGATACTTCTTTCGTGACTGAGCTGTTTGCGGTGATGGTCATAGTCTCGCTTTTCTCCGTCGCT
>JAITAY010000173.1 GCA_031283915.1 Tannerella sp. | reverse complement strand
TGGGTGTAAGAACCACTTTCGACAAGCTGTGTCGAAAAGCCAGACTGCCCTGCATCGTGCACTGGAAACAGGTGCATTTTGTGGTGGTTTACCGCGTGGAAAGAAGGAAACCGCTTTTCCGGTCGAAAGACCGCAGGGAACGGATATGGCTGCATGTGGCCGATCCCGCTCACGGTTTGCTGAAATATTCGGAAGAAGAATTCAAAAAGTGCTGGATAACAACCCGGCATGAAGGAGAAGAAAAGGGAATAGCCCTGCTGCTCGAACCGACGCCGTATTTTTATGAAGCGGAAAACGCCCGCCGGCAGCCGGTCAACCTGCGATTCCTGTTCCGGTATTTGCGTCCGTTCAAAAAAAACATTCTGCAACTGCTCTGGGGTATTCTCGCAGGCAGCATATTACAGCTGATATTCCCTTTTTTAACCCAGTCTGTTGTTGATCAGGGAATCGGACAGCGCAATATTGATTTCATCCATATTATACTGGGCGCCCAGCTGGCCCTTGTGGCGGGACGGGCGTCCATCGACTTTATCCGCCGGTGGATACTGCTGCATGTCAGTACGCGGGTAAATGTCTCCTTTATATCCGACTTTCTTACCAAACTGATGCGGCTGCCCATGAAATACTTCGACACGAAACTGGCCGGCGACCTGATACAGCGGATAAACGATCATTCGCGAATAGAACGGTTCCTCACGCAGTCGCTGCTGAACATCGTGATGGCCGTTATCAGCCTGGGTGTACTGGGTCTGGTGCTGGCCATATATGACCTGAAAATCTTTCTCATATTTTTTGCAGGGAGCGCTGTCTATGCCGCATGGATACATCATTTCATGAAAAAACGCGCCGAACTCGACCATAAAAATTTTGCACAGATGTCCGTACATCAAAGCAGTCTTATTCAGCTTGTACAGGGGATGCAGGAAATCAAGCTGACCGGAAGTGAAAAACAAAAAAGATGGGAGTGGGAAAACATCCAGGCCGAGATGTTCAGGATAAAAACGGAAAGCCTGTCACTGGGACAGTGGCAGCAGGGCGGAGCTATCATGATAAACGAGATTAAAAACGTGATAATCACCTTTGTCTCGGCAAGCGCCGTTTTGTCCGGCCATATTACGCTCGGAGCAATGCTTTCCATTCAGTATATCATCGGACAGTTGCACGGCCCTGTCGAACAGCTGGTCGGATTCATGCAGCAGGCGCAGGACGCCGGTCTGAGTCTGGAACGCATGGGAGAAATTCATGGACGTGAGGATGAAGAACCGTCTCTTCGGGAAAGTGGATTTTATCCCGAAATAAACATAAATACGTCAATAGACATTCGCAACGTATCGTTTCAGTACAGCGGTCCTCATTCTCCCGTGATATTAAAAGACATTACGCTTAATATTCCGTCGGGCAAGGTAACGGCGATAGCAGGCAGCAGCGGGAGCGGGAAAACGACGCTTGTCAAACTGCTGCTTGGCTTCTATCCTGTCGTATCGGGAACGGTTCAAATAGGGAACACTCCGCTATCCGCGGTCAGTTTCAGGGAATGGCGCCGACATTGCGGCGTGGTCATGCAGGACGGGTATATTTTCAATGATACCATTGCCCGCAACATAGCCGCCGGCGAAGACGAAATCGACAGGGAGCGCCTGCAATATGCCGTAACGGTTGCCAATATTCGAGAGTATGTCGAATCCCTGCCCCTGAAATACAACACGAAAGTGGGAAACGACGGTAACGGACTGAGCCAGGGACAAAAACAGCGCATACTGATAGCGAGGGCAGTATACAAAAATCCGAAATTTATCTTTTTTGACGAAGCTACCAATGCGCTCGACGCACGCAACGAGCGGGTAATCATGGACAATCTGACAGCCTTCTTTCGGGGACGCACGGTGGTCGTTGTCGCCCACCGGCTAAGTACGGTAAAAAATGCAGACCGGATTGTGGTACTTCATAACGGAGAAATAGCAGAAACCGGAACACATGCGGAACTGACTGCCCGACAGGGAGCCTGCTATACTTTAGTTAAAAATCAACTGGAACTTGGGAACTGAATTATTTAATTTTTTAACCTCCGAATTAACTTATGACAAAAGAAAAAATTTTACCGGAAGAAAAAATCGAACTGCATCATCCATCCATGGAAGAAATAATGGGCGCTCCTCCGGCTGCTGCCATTGCCGCCGGCAGCGGAGTTGTTCTGGCAATACTTCTGACGCTGCTGGCAGGCTCCATATTCATTACCGTTCCCGACGTAATCCGGACGAAGGCCATTATTTATGGAAACAGTCCCGTATCTGTTTTGACGGCGCCGGAATCCGGCCGGCTTGTTTTCACAAACGGCGGATTTCCGGACAGGGCCGTTCACGAAGGAGAAACACTTGTGAGCATCCGAAAGTTCATGAGCGACGAACAGGTTCCGGTAACGGCGGCAACAGACGGTTTCTTTGAAATAAACCCTGTCGTGCGGTACCGGAAAAGTGTGTACAGAAATGACACCATCGGATATGTCTGGGATATGGAACCGGCTCCCGCAGTCTGTACGGTACAGCTTTCAAGGTCTGACGCACGAAAGATACAGGCCGGCCGGACGATTCGTCTCTATCCGGAACAGGGAGATTTTATGCACTGTATTGAAACGGAAGTAAAAGAGAAATTCGATTTGCCTTCGGGAGACCGGGTACAAATCATTGCCGTACTGTACGGTACGGAGGGAAATACTTTCCGCGGAACGACGGAAGTCACCGCGGACATTGAAACGGGGAAAAAGAGCCTGTTCGGACAACTGGTAAATCCGTTCAGGGGACTGCAAAAATAATGGCAGTGGCATAAATCAGTTAACGTGCTATTCCCTTTAAAATTACTTTTGTCACGAATAAAATCAGACGGAAGAATGAAGGAAGTAAAAAAATGTTTTTGAATGATATTTCGGAATTTTTGGGTTCAAGGGAAGACAGGTATTTTTCGAATGGCTACAAAGGTATCGACATTATATATAAAGATACGGTTGTGAGCGAATCCTGCTATATGGGTTCGGTCGCGGTACGATTTGGGGGACATGGTCGAAAAAAACGGCACGCATCCTGTTGCGCATCTGGGGACTGTGGAGTATATTTCAATTGCGGCCGCAAGTAGTATGTCGGTAAGGAAACATCACGACGAGATGACGGTTTACGCCGCGCGTCCCGAACAGGGTCACCCCGACGGCAGCGTAGCGCCGGTGCATTACCACGGCTTCACGCTTCGCTACAGGATGGAAGACGAAAAAGAATACCGCACGGTCGTATCGACGCGCCTGCATCATACCCTCTTCTTCGAACGCGAAGACGAAGGCCGGCGTGTCTGCTTCACAGCCGCATGGATGAACCCGCGCCTCGAACCGGGGCCGTGGAGCGGCGAGATTTCGGAAGTCGTCGGATAACGCGGTAAAGCGTCCTCCCCCGCTGCCCTTCGCCCTCCGGCGAGGGGCAGTTTTTTTGCGTCGCCCGCCCCGCGCGCGGATTTCTTCACGCAGGGGTTGCGCGTCTGCCGAAAAAACGCTTCCTTTGCTTCCCGAAAGGAAAAAACAAATGAGATTTCTATGAAATATACGCAAACAAGTATTCCGGACGTCCGGATAATCGAGCCTGTCGTGTACGACGATACGCGAGGTTACTTTTTCGAAGCCTACAAACAGCCCGAATTCGAACGGCACATAGGAGCCGTCCATTTCATGCAGGACAACGAATCCTGTTCCGCCAGAGGCGTTTTG
>JAITAY010000089.1 GCA_031283915.1 Tannerella sp. | reverse complement strand
GACGAACCGACGGCCGAACTGGTAAGCCTTTTCCGGGGGATTGACAAAAGAAGGGCTGCTTCCCTCACGGACCGGTATACCATCGGCGGCGTCACCACCCTCATTGACCCGATCCAGAACGACGGCTCCAGCTATGCCAACTGGAAATACTTCGATCCCGATGTGCCCTCCATGCTGGGACAGTCCGGCATCAACGTGCCGATCATCCGTTACGCGGAAGTGCTCCTGAACAACGCCGAAGCCAATAACGAACTCTACGGCCCGAACGAAGAAGCTTACCGCGACTACAATCTGATTCGCAAACGCGCCGGTCTGCCCGAATTTGCAGTCGGCAGTCTGACCAAAGACCGGTTCCGCGATTCGCTTTACCTGGACAGGCGACTGGAACTGAACTTCGAATATCACCGCTGGTTTGACCTGATACGCCAGATCGACGGAGACGGAAACCATATCATGGTGAAAACGCTGAATGCTTTCGGGAAACCCAGCGCGAAGGAGAAGCATTATTTGTATCCCGTCCCGCAAAACGAGCGGGATATGAATCCGAAGCTGACACAAAATCCCGGATGGAACTGAAGACGAACAGCTATGCGCGATTATCAAATTCACAGCATCATTGCCGGCGAACCTCATCCGGTTCGGATTCCGGCAGACCGCGTCCCGGACGGATACAATCCGGACTGGATGCCCACGTTCCACTTTCCGGACGGACGCACTCCGGACTGGATGCCGAACGTCCGCGTCCCGGAAGGTCGCCATCCGGACGGGCAGCCATCAAATAAAATATTTTTATAACACTATATGACAAATGAAACAGTTTATAAGCAACAGAAACCTCGGGTTGATTTCATCCGCATTCATGCTTGGCGGAAGCGCAATGGCGCAATACAGCCCGACACCCGTATTCAACGGAAAGATTGGCAAGACACCCGAAGAAACGAAAGAAGCGTTTCCGGCAGTCAATCCCCAGGCGTCGGAAGGAGCGCCGAATGTGGTCTGGATCGTAATCGATGACATCGGTTACGGTGCGGCATCGGCTTTCGGCGGGTTGATCGAAACGCCCACGCTTGACCGCCTGGCCGGACAGGGGCTGCGCTATACCAACTTCCACACCTGCGCCTTCAGTGCGCCCACCCGTGCCGCCCTGCTGACCGGCCGCAATCAACATTCGGTACATTTCGGCTTTTTTGCCAGTACGTCCTACGGCACGCCGGGTTACGACGGCTATCTGCCCTTTGAAAAGGCCACCATTGCCGAGATACTTCGCGAGAACGGATACAACACGTTTGCCATCGGCAAATATCATGTCACCCATTCGGCCGATGCTTCGCAGGCCGGGCCCTTCAACCGCTGGCCGACCGGACGAGGGTTCGATCACTATTTCGGCTTTTCGCCCGACGAATGGGGGACGGATCAATGGCATCCGGTACTGTATCGTGACACGCAGCGCGAACCCGAAGACCCGCAGGGACGGCATGTCACCGAACTGCTCGCCAATGAAGCCATCAGGTACATTGCAGACCAGAAATCGGCCGCGCCCGACAAACCCTTCTTCCTCTATTTCGCCACCGGCGCCGGCCATGCCCCCCACCACGTTGCCCCGGAGTGGGCCGACCGATACAAAGGGAAATTTGATAAAGGCTGGGACTGGTATCGCGAGGAAGTGCTTGCCCGTCAGAAGCAGCTGGGCGTCGTGCCGGCCGACACACGGTTGGCGCCGCGCAACAACGGTGTCAAACCGTGGGACGAACTCCCGCCGGACGAAAAGAAACTCTTTGCGCGTTACATGGAAACGTATGCCGGTTTCATTTCCCATACCGATTACGAGATCGGACGCATCATCCGTTTCATTGAAAATATCGGACAGTTGGACAACACGCTGGTCGTGGTGCTGATTGGCGACAACGGGGCGGAAGGCGCCGGCAGGGAACTGGGCAATCACCAGCCGAATACACCGGACGCCACACGGGAAGAACGACTTGGCAAAGCGCTTCGGCATATCGATTTGCTGGGAACGGAATATTCCAGTCCCAATTATCCGGACGGCTGGGCGGCGGCGGCCAACACACCTTTCCGCTATTACAAAAGCTATGCCAATTACGAAGGCGGGACGCAGGATCCGCTGATACTCTTCTATCCGAAAAAAATCAAAGACCGGGGCGGCATTCGTCACCAGTACTCCTACGTGAGCGACGTGCTCCCCACGACGGTCGAAATCGTCGGCGCCAAAGTGCCGACCGTGATCAAGGGCTATCCGCAGGAACCGGTCGAAGGCGTCAGCCTGGCCTATACGCTTGCGCCGGAAAACAGGAATTTGCCCGAACGCCACACCGTGCAGTATTATGAAATGACCGGTTCCCATGCCATTTACAAAGACGGCTGGAAAGCCTCCTTCCCTCATGACTTCCGGACGGAAAGACTTCCCCGAAGTGAAGAGCGGTGGCATCTGTATAACCTCCGGGAGGATTATAACGAAATCAACGACCTGGCAGATCAACATCCCGAAAAGGTCAGGGAGCTGGCCGAAGCGTTCGATGCCGAGGCATGGAAATACAATGTCTATCCGCTGAAAGACCGGTGGGAAACAAAAAACAGGACGATTCTCGACGGTAAAAAGCAAGTCGTTCTCTATACGGAAGGGCGACCGTATGCCAGTCTGTACGGTTTCCGCTATACGGCCGGTTCGTATGCGGTCACCGCTCATGCCCTGATACCTCAGTCCGGCGCCGAAGGCGTCCTGTTTTCATCGGGAAATGCGGCTTCCGGCGTCAGCCTCTATGTGAAGCAAAAGAAACTGGTATTCGCCTGGAATGCGGCGGGGAACCTGACGGAAATCATTTCCGCCAAAAATGTTCCGGTCGGCGAAGTCGTCTTCAAAGCGGAGGTGATATATAGCAACGAAGGAAAGAATAAAGCCGTGACTCTCTATATCGATGGAGAGAAAGTGGCGGACAGGGACCTGGGAACCGTTCAGACGGTTGGTGGAAACAACATCGAGGCCGGACGCAATTTCGGTACGCCGGTATCGACGGCCTATAAATCGCCGTATATTTTCACCGGCAACCTGAAGAAAGTCACGGTGGACAGGCTCTGATCAGTAACTGAAAAGCTCTTTGTACATGAATAATTGTTGATTTGAATTGTTTGTCGTATGTGTGCGCCGCCATCGTGCGTGCGCACACATCAAACAGGCAAATAACATCACGCTGTTAAGGGTTAAAGGTTAATGATTAATGATTAGGGAACAGTTGGTTGGGGACAGGAAAGAAAGTGCAGGAGAGCCTCCGCAGGGCTTTAGCCCGATTCCCCTCCCACATGGCCGCCGGTTTTAACCGACGGGCGAAATGAATGAAATGATTCGTGATGAGGGGATAGCAGCATAGCGGTCGGTAGCTCCGTAACGGGATGAAGTATATATTTCCCGTCAGGGGCAAGGCTGTTAAGGACTGTCGGAACAGTTGCCCCCATGCGGGGCAAGTCTACTCCGAACTGTAGAAACGGTTGCCCCCATGCGGGGCAGTCTGTTCCGGACTGTCGAAACGGTTGCCCCAATGCGGGGCAAGGCAGGTACAAGGCTTCGGAACGGTTGCCCCAATGCGGGGCAAGGCTATTCAGGACTGTCGGAACGGTTGCCCCCTGCGGGGCAAGGCTGCTACGGACTGTTGAAATGGATGCCCCGCATGGAGAAATTACATCCACAGAGAAAGCGGTTGTCCCGCTTTCCCTGTTCCCCGTCAGGAAATTCATAAACGGAAGATGGTTAGCGGTTCGTGATTCGTGGTTAATGGTCAGGAAATACAGTGCAACAGAGCCTCCGCAGGGCTTTAGCCCGATTCCCCCTGCATGGCCGTCGGTTTTAACTGGCGGGAAAGCAGGCGGGAAGACAGGAGGGCGATAAGGCGCTTGGGCTGATGATTTTTGCTAAGGATATGAATACCCCGGCGGGCAATGCCCGGAACGATATCGTTCGTCGTAGAGCAGACAGCAGGGGCAAGCGATGTCGGGAGGAAAAGAAACAGCAGTCACGGTTTGACCGGGTGCTACCGGTCATTAACCACCCATCACCGACGAATGTCCCGACAGGCAATGCGGAAAATGATACTGTGCGCAATAAAGAAATAGTAAATTCATTATAAACAAAAAGGATAACAAGATGAAACATTTAGTAAACTATCGGCATTTCGGGCTGTTGTCGTCTGCCATTCTGTTTGGCGGAAGCGCTGCGGCGCAATACAGTCCCACCCCTGTTTTTCAGGGAAAAATCGGAAAGACTCTGTCCGACACACAGGAGTCGATTCCCCGGACACAACCACAGGCGCCCGACGACGCGCCTAATGTGGTCTGGATACATATTGACGACATCGGCTACGGCGCCACCTCCGCTTTCGGCGGACTGATTGAAACGCCCAACATCGACCGTCTGGCTAATCAGGGATTGCGGTTCACCAACTACCACACGTGTGCCTTTTCGGCGCCTACCCGTGCGGCATTGCTGACCGGACGCAACCAGCACTCCGTGCATTTCGGGTTCTTTGCCAATTCGTCCTACGGCGTCCCGGGCTACGACGGATACCTGCCTTTCGAGAAGGCTACCGTGGCCGAGATTCTCCGCGAAAACGGATACAGCACGTTTGCCATCGGCAAATACCACCTGACCCATTCGGCCGACGCTACGCAAGCCGGCCCCTTCAACCGCTGGCCGACCGGACGCGGTTTCGACCATTATTTTGGTTATGCGCCCGATTCGGGAGCCGACGATCAGTGGCATACAACGCTCTACCGCGATACGCAGCGCGAACCCGAAGACCCGCAGGGACGGCATGTCAACGAGCTTTTCGCCAATGAAGCCATCCGCTACATCGCCGACCAGAAAACGGCCGCACCCGGCAAACCCTTCTTTCTCTATTTCTCGACCGGCGCCGGCCATGCGCCTCACCAGGTAGCCCCCGAATGGATTGACAAATACCGGGGCGTGTTCGATGCCGGATGGGACCGGTACAGGGAAGAGGTGCTGAAGAATCAAATCCGGCTGGGCGTCGTTCCCGAGGGCACTCAACTGCCGCCAGGAAATGCCGGACTGAAAGCCTGGACGGATTTGTCGCCGGACGAAAAGAAACTGTTCACGCGCCACATCGAAACTTATGCCGGGTTTATTTCCCAGACCGATCACGAGATTGGGCGAGTCGTCCGTTTCATCGAAGAACTCGGACAGTTGGACAATACGCTGATTGTTGTTTTGATCGGCGACAACGGCGCCGAAGGCTCCGGCAAAGCGCTGGGTACGTTCCTGGCGAATGAACGGGATGCAACCGGCGAACAAATCGTCGCCAAAGCCGTCAAAAACCTCGACCTGATGGGTAGTGAATATTCGCGCCCGAATTATCCCGACGGATGGGCGGCAGCCACCAATACGCCGTTCCGCTATTACAAGGGTTATGCCACGTGGGAAGGCGGAACGCATGACCCGCTGATTCTTTTCTACCCGAAAAAGATCAGGGACAAAGGAGGTATCCGGCACCAGTACACGTATGTAAGCGACATCCTGCCTACCACCCTCGATCTTGTCGGCGCCAGCGTCCCGAACATTATCAACGGTTATCCGCAGGAACCGGTCGAAGGCGTCAGTCTGGCCTATGCCGTTGCGCCGGAGAACAAAAACCTGCCCGAACGTCACACCGTTCAGTATCACGAAATGGTCGGTTCCTACGCCATCTACAAGGACGGATGGAAAGCCGCCCTGCCAAGTCATACAGACCGTTACAACCGTTTGCCGGACGGGGAAAAGAAGTGGCACCTCTATCACGTGGCCGAAGATTTCAACGAGCTTCATGACCTGGCCGGCCAGCATCCCGAAAAATTGAAGGAACTGGCGGACGTGTTCGAGGCCGAAGCCTGGAAATATAACGTCTATCCGCTGAAAGATACGTGGGTCACGCAAAACCGAAGCATCCTTGACAACCGGAAACAGGTAGTCCTCTATACCGAAGGGCGTCCCTATGCCGAACTGCCCGGGTTCCGCTTTTCGCTGGGGTCGTATGCCGTCACCGCCCATGCCGAAATACCCAAAGCCGGCGCCGAAGGTGTTTTGTTTTCGTCCGGAAATGCGGCGGCAGGGGTCAGTCTCTATGTCAGGAACCGGAAACCGGTCTTCGCATATAATGCGGACGGAAAGCTGTTCGAGTTGACATCGAGTAAAACGCTGCCTGCCGGCGATGTCATTATCAAGGCAAAGATCGATTACAGTGGCGAGAAGGGCGAAAGTAAAACCGTCACGCTCTTCCTCAACGGCGAAAACGTCGGCTCGAAAGAACTGGGACGGATTGCCAACGCCGGCGGCAACCTCTCGCAGGCCGGACGCAATTTCGGTACGCCGGTGTCGACGGCCTACAAGTCGCCGTATATCTTTACGGGAAATCTGAAAAAAGTAGTGGTGGATATCCTGTAACTGCGTAGCTGTTTCACGGCATGTGCGCATACACCACCCGCGTGTGTGCGCACACCGTTGAAACAGATAAAACGGAAAATGATGCCGAAAATATACTGCACGCGGTATGGTTTAGTGCATTGCCCGTCAGGGCAAACATATCCATAGAAAACACAGGTTGTCACCCTGCCGGATGGCCCGTCAGGGCATTCACCTCTGTTTATGAATCCCCTGACGGGGAACAGGGAAAAGGGATACCCGTTTTTCTATTGACAGGATTCCCCTGCGGGGAAGGAATGAGAGCCATTGAAAGCAGTTACTGCCCGGACTATTTCCCGGCAGCAGTAACGGATGGGGCTTATGCCGAAGAAAGCCGGGTCTACGGCAGTATGTCATCACAAATCACTCACGTTTATTTTCAGTTCTCTTTCCATCCGACTTTCAATTACAATTTTTATGACGGCTGGTATGTCGGCCTCGGGGCGGAGCCGATGTTTTATACGGCTTCCGGCACCAGGATAAGGGGCTACAACAGAGAGGAAAAAGGTATTGACAGGCATAAGAAATTTTCCGGTTTCGATGTGCCGCTGACGGCCCAAGTGGGTTACGACTTCAAATATATGGATGTGGCATTCGGCTACAAATACGGCCTGCGCGACGTGTTGACGCCGGTCTATTTTTACAGTGGGAAAGTGAGAGCCTGGCAGTTGCAGGTGTTTATCCCGTTTTGAAGTGATGGGTTGATCCGGCCGGATATTCACCGGATTTCCCCGTATCCTGACCGCCGGCAAGTGTAATGCTGCCGGCGGTTCTTTACTTTGTTGAGACGGTTAATTGTTTATATTGAGGATGTCTTCGATTTGTTCTCTGTCGAGATTGAAGTATGTTTGTAATTGCTCTGTGGTAAGGCCGTTTTTATGGCCGGTGACAACTATTTCTCTTAGCTTTTTCTGTTCGCCTTT
>JAITAY010000031.1 GCA_031283915.1 Tannerella sp. | reverse complement strand
GCCTGTCGGGGGGCAGGGGCATCAGCGCATTGAGAAAACTCGTCAGCAGATGAGGATGCGTCCCGAATATTCTCTTAAAGATCAAATCATTTTTAGGATCAAGATAACGTGCCATTTTTTCTTTCATTTTTCATTATTGTTTCACACGCGACAAAGATACACAATAATATGGTGTGCCCGTATGACTGTTTCAGGTTACGTACATCAGGTTCGACAACCGCATTTGTGCAAGTGTCGAAAAAACGCCCGGAAAAGAATTTGAGTACGGTCAAAATGATAAACCTGCGTAACATGAGTAAATAACTCATGTTACACAAAGCTCCTTAACCTTTTGACCGTTCCGGCCAAAATCCTTACGCGGGTAGGCTGCCTTTCGTCTGTATATGATCGTCTGAGCACGCTGCAAACCACGTTCAATGAGAAGTGACGGTTTTATCGGACAGCTTCGTCCTGTCACGGAGCTACCAACCGCTATCCTGCTATCTCCTAACCACTAAAAGCGGTATCAGGAACCGGCGAAACCCGTGTTCGAAGTTGGGAGTGAGCAGCCCCTCTCCGAGACGCGCTTCAATGTCCCGAAGCAGCCAGAAACGTCCGCCGTCCAGTTCGGCAGGATGAGGGCGCGGCCATTCGTCGCAGGTGGTCATGAACGCATGTACCAGTTCTTTTTCAAGCGTGGATTCAAATACATAGCGAGCAACGAAAACCGGTGTGAAGCGGATAAGCCCCAGTTCTTCAAACGCCTCGCGCCGCAGGGCAGCCTCCACCGTCTCCCCGTAATCAACGTGCCCGCCAACGGACGTATCCCATTTCCCCGGCTGGACATCCTTGTGCATCGGCCGTTTCTGCAGATACAGTTCCCCGGCCGGATTGAAAACGTGCAAGTGCACCACCGGATGAAGCAGTTTGGTGCCGCTGTGACATGCACGGCGGGTGGCTTTGCCGATGACTTCGCCGGTTTCGTCCACCAGCGGAAACCATTCTTCGCCAGGCGACAGGGCGGAAAGATTACGTTCATCCACGAGACAGTTGCTTGATAATCTTGCACAGTTCGCGGTCGGTCAGGTTTTTTCCGTAAGTTTCATGCGACAGCCGGAACGTACATCCGTTTTTATAACCTGCGCAGCCGTAGGCGGTATGGCCGCGCAGGATGGCGCCTCCGCAGCGCGGACAGACGGGCGGCGTCGCGGTGGCGGCAGGAGATTTGGCCGCGTGAGCAGAGGGTTTCCGTACGTTTTTTCCCGCTTTCTTTCCCTGCTTTCCGGCAGCATTCGTTTTTTTCTGCTCCACGGCGCCGGACGGCGTCGCCGGCGTTTCCTCGATGGCAATGCTCCGGGTGGACGTGTCGGAACGCACTTCCTGCACAATCCTGCCGACCAGCTGTTTCAGTTCATCCAGAAAGATGCCCGCTTCATATGCGCCCTTTTCAATTTGACGGATTTTCTTCTCCCACTGTCCGGTCAGTTCGGCGCTTTTCAGCAGTTCGTCGCGGATGACACCGATCAGTTCGACGCCGGTCGGCGTGGCATACAGGCTTTTCTTTTCCCTGCGGATGTAATTCCGTTTAAAGAGCGTTTCAATGATGGCGGCACGGGTGGACGGGCGACCGATGCCGTTTTCCTTCAGTGCATCGCGCAGTTCGTCGTCATCCACCAGTTTGCCGGCCGTTTCCATGGCGCGAAGGAGCGTCGCTTCGGTATAGGGCTTAGGCGGTACAGTCCACTTTTCGGCAAAATCGGGTTGATGCGGCCCGTGTTCCCCCTTTACGAATTCCGGCAAAACGGTAACTTCTTCCGCCGGTTCGTGGCCGGTGCGGTCTGCCTTTTCTGCGGATTCTTTCGCTTCCTTTTCGAAAACAACCCGCCAGCCGGGTTTCAGTATCTGCTTACCGGTCGCCTTGAAGCCGACGTTTTCCACTTCGCCCAGTACGGTCGTGGTTGATATTTCGCAGTCGGGATAAAAAACGGCGATGAACCGGCGTGTGACCAGGTCATAGATTTTCTCTTCGCGGTCGGAGAGATTGCGCGCCGGCATACCGGTCGGGATAATGGCGTGGTGGTCGGTCACCTTGCTGTTGTCAAACACTTTTCGGCTCTTCGGGATTTTACCGGCCAGCAAGGGGGCGGTCAGCGGAGCGTAAGCGGTCAGCCCTTTCAGTGTCTGCGGAATCCCGGGATACATGTCGTCGCTCAGGAAGGTCGTGTCTACGCGCGGGTAGGTAGTCAGTTTCTTTTCGTAAAGCGACTGTATCCATTTCAGCGTTTCCTCGGCGGAGAAGGCGAATCTTCGGTTGCATTCAACCTGTAACGACGTCAGGTCAAACAGACGGGGCGCCGTTTCCCTGCCCCTCTTGGTCGTGATGTCGGTTACGGTAAATTCCTTGCCCGTGACCTGTTGCAGGAGGGCTTCCCCTTCTTCTTTCCTGGAGAATTTCCCCTGCACGGCCGAGAAGGTAGCCTGCCGGTAAACCGTTTTCAATTCCCAGTAAGGTTCCGGCTTGAACTGTTCGATTTCCCGCTGGCGGTTGACAATCAGTGCGAGGGTAGGCGTCTGCACCCGGCCGATGGAAAGCACCTGCTTGTTTTGTCCGTAGCGGAGCGTGTAAAGACGCGTCGCGTTCATACCCAGCAACCAGTCGCCGATGGCACGGGAAAGTCCGGCCTCGTACAGGGGATTGAACTCGACCGCTTCCTTCAGATTCCGGAACCCTTCGCGAATGGCCTCCTCCGTCAGCGAAGAAATCCACAGCCGGTAAACGGGACAGCGACAGCCGGCTTTCTGCAATACCCACCGCTGAATCAGCTCGCCCTCCTGCCCGGCATCGCCGCAGTTAATCACGGCCTCCGCTCCCCGGATCAGTTTTTCGAGGATACGGAACTGCTTCTCATACGCCTCGTTCGACAGCAGCTTGATACCGAAACGGGGCGGAATCATCGGGAGCGACTGCAACTGCCAGGTTTTCCAGGCCGGGGTATAGTCATGCGGTTCCTTGAGCGTGCAAAGGTGTCCGAACGTCCAGGAAACCTGATACCCGTTTCCTTCCAGATACCCGTCCTTCCGGGTTTTTGCACCGAGGACGTCTGCTATTTCACGCGCCACACTGGGCTTTTCGGCAATACAAACTTTCAAAATTCCAACCAGTTAACCATTAACCATTTATAACAGCCTTCCGCTTAGGAACAGGGCGGCGATGGAGAAGTAGATAATCAGTCCCGTCACGTCGACCAGCGTTGCCACAAAGGGCGCGGAAGCAGTAGCGGGGTCAAGTCCGGCGCGTTTGAGGACAAAGGGAATCATGGAACCGGAAAGCGTCCCCCAAAGGACAATAAAAATCAGCGAAAGAGAAACGCTGACACCGATCCAAGGCCAATATTCACCATAATCGTAGAATCCGGCCTGCTGCCAGATCAGGATGCGGAAAAAGCCGATGATGCCCAGAATCGACCCCAGCATCAGTCCCGAAAGCACTTCCTTTTTCATGACATACCACCAGTTACACAGTTTGAGTTCGTCCAGCGCGAGGGATCGGATGATCAAACTGGCCGCCTGGGAACCCGAATTGCCTCCGCTCGAAATGATCAGTGGCACAAAGAGCGCCAGGACAACGGCTTTGGATATTTCCTGCTCAAAGAAACCCATGGCCGAGGCGGTCATCATTTCGCCGAAAAAGAGGACGGTGAGCCAGCCAGCCCGTTTTTTCACCAGTTCCAGCAGGGAACTGCGTGTATAGGACAAATCCAGTCCTTCCGTACCGCCGAATTTCTGGAAGTCTTCGGTACTTTCCTCTTCGGCCACGTCCATCACGTCGTCGACGGTCACGATGCCCAGCAGCGTGCCATCCGTATCCACTACCGGGAGCGCGACGCGGTCTTGATCCTGAAAGACCTTGACGGCCACTTCCTGGTCGTCGTAGGCATTCAGCGCCACGAAGCGGTTGTCGGTCATGTCCGAAATGATTTGCCCGGGCGAAGCGAGGATCAGTTCCTTGATCCGGATGTCGTCGATCAGTTTCCACTGGTCGGTCACGACGTAAATCACGTTCAGCGTTTCGGAGTCATGTCCGAACTTGCGGATGTGATCCAGCGCCTGTTCGACGTTAAAATAAGGCTTGATCGCCACGTATTCGGGCGTCATCAGACGTCCGATACTGTCTTCCGGGTATCCCAGCAGGCGCGTAGCGATTTCGCGTTCCTCCATGGAGAGCATCTGGACTAAGCGCTGGCTCACCTTGCCGGGCAATTCTTCGAAGAAGGCAGTCCGGTCGTCGGGGTCGAGGTCGTTGAGCAGGCTGGCGATCTGGTTGCGGTTGGTAGCCAGTCCTTCGATGATGTCTTCCTGTTCATCGTGGGAAAGGTGCTGGAACGTTTCTTTCGCCAGCACCCTGGGCAGCAGACGGAAAAGTACTACAGCATCCGCCTTTTCCAGTATCTCAATGATGCCGGCAATATGAAGGGGTTCAAGTGTATTTAACTGTTGCTTTATCTCTTTCCAGTTCTTGTTTTCAATAAGCACATGGAAACGGTTTTTGATTTCATCCATTATTTTTATCTCCTTACAAATTTAACTCCGTAAAGAGATGCAAATTCTTTACAGAGGGGTTAATACTTCTGCTTCCTGTAGCTGTATATCGGGATGTCGTCCATAATACATTAATAATCTTTTGTTTTGGTGTAAACCTGCTATTTTTGTCAGTTATCCTGTTTGAAACGGGTTTGAAAAATCCGACGTAAAGGTAGCGTTTTTCCCGGAGGGGAAAAGGTATTTTTGTTTTTTTGTAAAAGAATCGGGACAGGAGCCGGATCATTTCATTGCCCGGAAGCTGCGGAATGGAACGGAAGCACAAAAGCAGGTATATGTATACTGCGCGTGGTATAGTTTTGTGCATTGCCCGTCAGCATAGAAAAGGGTATCCGCCCACCCGCCTTTTTCCCCGTCAGCTAAAGCCCAATGTCATCAAGTGAAGCGCTAAAAGGCGGTAGTAGAGCATCCCGCCAGGGATGCATCGCCCGGTAGCATTTTTACGACGTCTCTATCCGCATCCCGTTACCTTAGATTTGCATTTTGAAAAAAGAGCCGGAATATATAATTTTGCGATGACAAAAAAATATAATAACACAGAATTCAAAAGGAAAGGAACCCGACCGGCAACCTGTA
>JAITAY010000026.1 GCA_031283915.1 Tannerella sp. | reverse complement strand
TGACGTAAATGAACGCGGGAGTGACGTAAATGAACGCAAGGGTGACGTAAACGGGCGCACGAAAATCCACTGTTCGGGCAAGTATTTTTTCGCTGTAAACGGGTATTTTACCGAAAAATTGCAGCTATTTGCCCTCTTCCTGTTCCATATAACGGGAATCATTGTCTCCGACCGAAAAAAAGCGCCCGGAAAGAACTTTGAGACAGTCAAAATTATAGCCCTGCGTAACATGAGTGCTTAAATTATAAGAATAGGGATGCATCCTTAACAGGATGCAATATAGGGTTATACCGGTTTATCTACCGAGCGATGCATCCCTGACGGGATGCCGGAAACAAAATCTTAACTTGATGACATTGAGTTAAAACGGACGGCAATGTGGGGGGGGATTGGGCTAAAGCCCTGCGGAGGCGCTGTTACACTTTTTTTTCTAACCACTAACCACCTCTTTATGCACAAAACTGTACCGCGCGCAGTATAGTAGCTGGTAGAATAGTAGCCGGCAGTTCTGTGATATGACGAAGCTGTCCGCTCAAACCCTCACTTTTACGCCTTTCCCTCCAACGGCCGCATGCCTGCCAACCGCCCTCTACTTACTACTAACTACCAGCTACTAACTACCTCTTTATGCATAGAATGATACCGCGTGCAGTATAAACACCCGATGCGTGACGGAGTCGATTCTTACAGGGGAGGGTCGGCCAGATATCGCCGGTTCAGCCCGTTGAAGGCATCGATCCGGCGGTCGCGCAGGAACGGCCACCAGCGACGTACCTGTTCGCTTCGAGCCGGGTCAATGTCGATCACCCGGACGGCATCGCCGTCGTCCGGCAATTCACAGAGCCATTCTCCCTGCGGCCCGACAGCAAAACTGTTTCCCCAGAAACGGATACCCCCGGTCTGCCCGGAAGGATCAGGCTCGTGGCCGGTACGGTTGACGGTGATCACCGGCAGCCCGTTTGCAATCGCGTGGCCGCGTTGCACCGTTCGCCAGGCATCCAGTTGGCGACGTTTTTCATCTTCCGTGTCGTGGCTCTCCCATCCGATGGCCGTCGGGTAAATCAGCGCCTCGGCGCCGTTCAACGCCATCAGCCGCGCGGCTTCGGGATACCATTGATCCCAACAAACCAGTACGCCCAACCGTCCGACCGAGGTCGAGACCGGCATAAATCCCAAATCGCCCGGCGTGAAATAGAACTTTTCATAATACGCCGGGTCGTCGGGGATATGCATTTTACGGTATCTTCCCGCAATCCGCCCGTCTTTTTCGAGCACGACCGCGGTGTTGTGGTACAGCCCCGGCGCACGTTTTTCGAACAGGGACAGTACCAGTACCACCCCCAACGCTTTCGCCAGTGTACCGAACCGTTCCGTCGAAGGGCCGGGAATCGGTTCGGCCAGATCAAACAACGCCGGATCTTCCGTCTGACAAAAATAAAGACTGTTATGCAGTTCCGGAAGCACAATCAACTGCGCCTCCTGCCGTGCGCAAATACGAATACGTTCTTCCAGTCCGGCCATATTCGTCTCCCAGTCAGCGACGTTTCGCTGTTGAATCAGCCCCGCTCTCATCATTAATCATTAATCATTAATCATTAGATGACTCCTTTCGGATAGTGCATGGCAGCGCAATGCAGCGATCCGTGCTGCCTGATCAGCGGCAAACAATCTATACCGGTGACCTCCCTGTCCGGAAACGCCGTTTGAAGCGCCGCTCCGGCGAGGGCATCCTTTTCGCTCCGGTAGCAAGGCATCAACACAGCTCCGTTAATAATCAGAAAATTGGCATACGTGGCCGGTAAGCGTTCGCCGTCCCAAGTCACACGGTCCGCCATCGGCAGCGGAATCAGCCGGTAAGGCTGTCCCGCAAGCGTACGGAAAGCTTTCAGTTCTTCCTCCATCGCCTGCAATTCGGAAAAATGCTCCTCCTCCGTATCCAGGCATTGCACGTAAGCAATCGTCCGCTCGTCGCAAAACCGCGCCAGCGTATCGACATGACCGTCCGTATCATCGCCGGCCAGATGACCGTTTTCCAGCCACAGGATACGTTTCAGTCCGAAAAAATCTTTGAGGTGATACTCCAGTTGTTCCCGATTCAGGTATTCGTTGCGATTGACGGAAGCGAAACATTCGACGGTAGCAAGCAGTGTCCCGCAACCGTCCGATTCGATGCTGCCGCCTTCCAGGACAAACGGTTGCATGTTGATTACCCTCGCCTCTTTCGCAAACGTCCCGCTGCGGAACAGGCGGCGCGTAATCAGGTTGTCATGACAGGCGGCGAATTTCATGCCCCATCCGTTGAAGACAAAGTCATAAATCACCGGCACGCCGTCTTCAAAGACACTGATTCCCCCATGGTCACGCGCCCAGGTGTCGTTGGTTGCCATCTCGCGGATCATTAACCGGCGGTCGTCCGTTATCCCGCCTAATTGACGCCGTACCTCCGCCCCGTCCGGACAGACAATCAACAAGGTTTCCCGCTTCATCACTTCTTTGGCCATTGCAACAAAACAGGGAATCACCTCCTCCAGCATCGGCCTCCAGTCAGTGTCCCTGTGGGGCCACGTCAACTGCACGGCGCTTTGCGGATGCCATTCGGCCGGAAATACGATTTGCTTCATGAGTCATTTTACGGGTTTCGACCGGAATGCGACATTCGTCAATCCGGTTAAAAAAGTTGTTGTCACGACGATCAGGAATTTACCGGATTAATGGACTGCCTTCAGGCTCATGTCGAGGCTTTTCACCGAATGAGTGAGGGCGCCGACCGAGATGTAGTCTACGCCACAGCCGGCGTAGTCGCGAAGCGTGTCGAACGTGATACCGCCCGACGATTCGATTTCGTAACGTCCGGCAACGCGGCGAACGGCTTCACGCGTATCGGCAACGTTGAAGTTGTCCAGCATGATGCGGTCGATGCCGCCCGTGCGCAAAGCTTCTTCCAGTTCGTCGAAAGTACGCACTTCGATTTCGATTTTCAGGTCTTTCCCTTTTTCCTTCAGATAGCTCCGGGCACGGGTAATGGCCTGTTCGATTCCGCCGGCAAAATCTACGTGATTATCTTTCAGGAGAATCATGTCAAACAGTCCGATACGGTGATTCCCGCCGCCGCCGATGCGCACGGCCTCTTTCTCCATGATACGCATGCCCGGCGTGGTTTTGCGCGTGTCGAGCACCTGGGTATGCGTACCTTCGAGCTGCTTCACATAGCGGCGCGTGGTTGTGGCAATCCCGCTCATGCGCTGCATCACGTTCAGCACCAGCCGCTCGGTTTGCAGCAGCGACTGTATACGCCCTTCGACCGTAAAGGCGATATCGCCCGCCTTGACTTCCGTTCCGTCGATGAGGAAAATGTCCATTTGCAGTTCCGGGTCGAAATGACGGAAAATCCGATGCGCCATGTCTACGCCGGCCAGTATGCCGTCTTCCTTGACGAGCAGCCGGTTTTTACCCCTTGCCGCCGACGGGATGCAGCTAAGCGTCGTATGGTCGCCGTCGCCGATGTCTTCGGCGAATGCGAGACGGATCAGTTCGTCTGTCAACTGTTCGGGTGTATTCATTCGATGCGGAGGGATTGGATGATGGCTTTGTCTTCTCTTGTCTGATAGGTGATGTTCACGCGAAAATCACCTTTTTCGGTTACCAGTTTTCCTACGATAAAGCCGGACTCCTTCTTGTCGGCATGGTGTGCTACCGTGAATCCGGAGACTTTGCCGGCTGCGAAGAAACGGGTCAGCAGATTGACGGCTTCCTGACCGTTTACTTGGCGGGCGGTCTCGGGCAAGGCCATGTCCACCTCGGTATCCATGCAGATGGCCAGCAAGGTGGCGTCACCGGATTTGAAAGCGTCGATAATCGCTTTAATATCGGCGGCCTGTATACTCAAAACAGAGAGTATGAATGCGAACGTAAATATCATTTTTTTCATCGCGGTTTCTTCCTTTCTTATTTTTAATAATATAGGGCAAAGATATATGTTTTTCGGCAATCTGGCGCCAAACTAAAAAACATAATGTATATTTGCGCTGTTTTTATCGTAATAGGGAAGATGAAGATAACGCTGTTGATGACAGGGAAAACGGATGCGCCTTACTGGAGGGATGCGCTGGAGGAATACCGGAAACGGCTGGTGCATTATGTTCCTTTTGAGGTAGCAGTGATTCCTGACGCGAAACATGTGAAAAACGGTTCGGAAACGCAGCAGAAGGAACGGGAAGGCGAGTTGATTCTAAATTCATTGCAGACTGATGACGCCTGCGTATTACTGGACGAAACGGGAACGGAATATACGTCGGTGCAGTTTGCCGCCTATCTGGAAAGGAAAATGCATACGGTTGCGAAACGGTTGGTGTTCGTGATCGGCGGGTCGTACGGATTCAGCGAAGTGGTTTACCGGAGGGTGCCGGAACGGATTTCGCTGAGCAAAATGACGTTTTCGCATCAGATGATTCGTCCTGTGTTTGCCGAACAGCTATACCGGGCGATGACGATCCTGCGGAACGAACCGTATCATCACTCCTAACCGGGAATGTATGCAATACCTATATCCGAAAATAGATTTTCGTTAAATACAATAAAGCTTATGAAGACAAATTACTGGAAACTGTTGTTGCTGCTGTGCGGCGGATGGTGGTTCGTTGCGCTCCTGTCGTGCAGCGATGAAAAAGATGTTATCGTATATGCTCCGGAAGAAACAGACGGGACGGGAGGGAAGACGGACGGGGGGAAGACCGGGTCAACAACTACGCGGAAGGTCAACCAGTTCATTGCGGAATATATGAAAGAACTTTATTTGTGGACTTCTTCCGTCGATTGGCAGGAGATCAAACCTGCCGACGAATCCGATCCGTTCGTTTTTTTCGGAAAGCTGATTTACTCCGCCGATAGATGGTCTATGTTGACAGATGATTTACAGGGGGTGACGAATGAATTTGAGGGCGTGTCCACCACATTCGGACATGTCCTGATATTCGGTCGTTTTTCCAATTCGGACGCGCTGTTTGCCATTGTGCTGTATGTCTATCCGGATACGCCGGCGGAGAGAGCCGGCGTGAAACGGGGAGATATCTTCCTTACGATCAACGGTGAAGAGATTACGGAGGAGAATTACATTGATTTATATTATGCGCCGTCGCTGGTTGTGGGACGAGGTATCCTGACCGATCAGGGAATTGCGTTTGACGACCAGGCTTTTTCCATGAAAGCCGAAACCCTGTATGAAAACCCGATCATCAAAGATACGGTGATTGTGAAAGGAGCACACAAAATCGGATACCTCTGTTATACGGATTATACGATGGAGTCGGAAAATGCATTGATGGCGCTTTTTGCCAGATATAAATCGCAAGATGTCACGGATGTAGTGCTTGACCTGCGATACAACGGCGGCGGATTCGCACAAACATCCGTACTGTTGGGCAGTATCCTTGCGCCGGCTGCGGTGGTACAAAGAAAAGATGTGTTTTTAACGCAGGTAAGAAATAATGCCTGGATGGAATACCTGCAAAAAGAAAAGATTGATATCAACGATTATTTCACGGATACGCTTTCGGTGAATATGGATTTAAAACGGATATTTGTCCTTACAACAGAAAATACGGCTTCTGCCTCCGAATCAACCCTTGTCGGGCTGGATCCGTACATGGACGTAGTCCGAATCGGTACGGCAACGCACGGAAAATATTACGGCGGCGGGCTGTTTTCAGACGAAGGAAGCAAGGACATCGCTAACTGGGGCATGTACCTGATGATCTATCGCTTCGACAATCGGAACGGCACCACTGCGCTTGCGGGTGCGGGTGGGTTAGCGCCGGACATCGAAGTAGAGGAAGACTATTTTCCGCTGTATCCCTTCGGCGACGAACGTGATCCGCTGCTGGGCACGGCGCTGGAAGTGATTACGGGGCAACCCGCCCAGACACGCTCAGGCAAGTCGCCTCACCCGTATACGATCTTGCAGACGGAACGTCGCGGCGTACTGGTCGGAAAAATGATTCAAACGAACACGAACCGTGAGACTTCCCACAGTTTAGAGATGGTGAGATAAAAGCAAAAAACAGTTGGAAACTCCATGCCGGAAAGGGTTATTCTTTCTATTCAAAAGGAATAATCCTTTTACTCAAAAGGGTTAACCTTTTTATTCAAGAGGGTTAACCCTTTTGTACGAGAAGGATAACCCTTTCACCCAAAAGAGATAACCTTTTGTACAAAGGGTTATTATGTCGCCGGTCGATTCGGAGAAGTGACGAACAGAGAAATTCACATGCCGTTACTGCTACTTAGTCAATCCTTATAAATGAATTATTTTATTGATGTCCAGTAAAATAATTTGTTTATAAGGATTGACTAATTATAAATCATACTTATACTGCGCGCGGTACAGTTTTGTGCATTGCCCGTCAGCATAGAAAAGGGCATCCGCCCACACGCCTTTTTCCCCGTCGGCTAAAGCCCAATGTCATCAAGTTAAGCGCTAAAAGGC
>JAITAY010000023.1 GCA_031283915.1 Tannerella sp. | reverse complement strand
ATTTCCGCTTTTTGTTTATATTTTTCCGCCAGACTGTCCTCCTTCCATAAAGTGGCAAAATAACTGCCAATCCTGAAATTCCGGTACAAAAGTATCTGTGCATAAGCCGGAATACCATTATAATAACAGTTATGATAAAAAGTTGATTCTTCATTTCGTTATATTGATTTATATTGAATCACTCATGTTACGCAAAATTATAATCTTGCGTAACATGAGTTATTAAGTTATTTCATGCTCACGTCAAACCGGTAGTCTCCGGATTCGAGCGACAGGGAGAGTCCCTGCTCGGTGGCCGTGACTTCCCGGACGCCGGGTACGACGCCGCTCACAAATGCACCGTCCTGCCACACCACTTCGCCGCTTTCGGTCAGTCTGACCTGGGCGGAAGGGTCGACCGGCAGGACAACGGTGGCAGAGGTATTGGCCGGAAGCGACACTTCATAGCTGTATTGCCGGTCGTTCGGGCGTTCCCAGCCGGAGGTGATCCGTCCCGGCAACATTTGCAGCGAGGCTTTCGCCGCCTGAAGACCGGAAGGCATACAGGGTTGCAGGTGCACATGCCGGTATCCGTTCGTCGTCTTTCCCTCCACCGGCGTGCGAATACCTGCCAGATACCGGTAGAAGTATTCTGTGATGGAGCCGAACATCTGATGATTGTGCGAGCTTTTGCCATCCCAGGCTTCCAGCAGGGTGGTGGCATTATTGTTGATCCAGTAGCCGAAACCCGGATACGTTTCCTGCGTGGCTACCGAAAAGGCAAGGTCGTGATAGCCTCCGGCCGACAGCACAGGCCAGAGATATTTCGTTCCGATGATCCCGGTGTTCAGGTGATTGTCTCGATGCCGGAGATCGTCAACGACCGTCTTCAACACCCCTTCGCGATATTCCCCCGGCGCCAGATCGCCCGCCAGCGCGAGCAGCTGATAGGTCTGGAAGGCAGCGGAATCGACGCCGTAGAGCAACGTCTCCGTAGAGAAAAACTTCCGGTTAAACGCCTCTTTGATGGTATCGCTGAGTGACAGGTATTGCCGCGCATCGTCGGGATGACCGAGCGTCGCCGCAATCCGCGACATCAGGAGCGCATCGTAGTAATAATAAAAGGTATTGACAACGGCATGGTTCGGGCAGTCGCCCATTCCCGGAGCGCACCATTCGCCCAGCGAATACCAGTATCCGTCGAAATAGTCAATGATATAGGGGTCTTCCGGACGGGCGTCGATGCGTGCGAGGTTTTTTAAATAATCCAGATACCGCTTCATGTTGGGATAATGCTCGTCCAGGATACGCACATCATCGTAATAATGATACATCCACCAGGGGATCAGAACATACGCGCTGCCCCACGCGACGCCTCCGCCCATTCCGCCGACAAGGGTCGGGGCGGTATTGGGAATCCGTCCGCCGGGTTCCTGCGCATCACGCATGTCGTTGAGCCACTTGTAATAGAACGGCGCCATCAGGAAGTCGTGCATGGCAGCTTCGGCAATCACCTGCCCGTCGCCGGTGTAGGCTCCCTTCTCGCGATGCGGACAGTCGGTCGGATAACCCACCGTATTGCCTTTCTGCGCCCACAAGCCGGCTTCATGAATCCGGTTCAGCAGCGTGTTGGAGGACGTCCATTCGCCGTTCCTCTCCAGCGCGGAACGGACAACGCGCCCTTCTATCTTCAAATCCGTCAGCTCCTGTCCGTCGGAAACGGTCACTTCCACGTAACGAAAGCCGGTGTAGAAGAAATGAGGTTCGTACGTTTCCTTTTCATTGCCTTTGAGGGTGTAATCCGTCCACACGCGGGCATGATAGGCAACTTTTTCGCTCAGGGTGTCGCCCGGTTCCAGGTTTTTCGAGAAAAGCGCGTCATTCAGCGTTTCCGACCCGCGTATCCGGAGCGTTTGCCCGGTCGTTCCCTGCGCCTCCACACGCCACCATCCTGCGATGTTCTGTCCCAGGTCGAACAGGTAGACGCCCTTGGCCGGACGTGTAGCGGCGACGGGCGTGAGGGTTTCCGTGACTTCTATCGGCACGGACTGCCATTTCAGGACGCCTCCCGGAGAGGGCGTCACCGCCACCCGACGCCATCCGGCATCGTCGAACCCGGCCGACGCCCATCCCGGCATTTCCCGACGGGCATCGTAATCCTCGCCGCCATAGATATGGTTGAAAGTGACCGGGCCGAAGGCATATTTCCACTCTCCGTCGGAGACGAGCAGCTTTTCGGCGCCGTCTTCGTACAGGATCTTCACCTGCATCGAAAAGCAGGGATTGCCCAGGCGCGTTCCGTCCCAGCCATAACGTCCCTCAGGCTTGAAGATGTTGTATGCACCGTTTCCCAGCATGACGCCCAGGGCATTTTCCCCCTTTTTCAGCAGCGCCGTCACGTCATGGACGGAATACAGCAGCGTTTTGCGATAATCGGTAACGGCGGGATGCATTTTGTCGTTTCCCACCTTCTGTCCGTTCAGGTACAGTTCGTAAAACCCTCCTGCCGTAGCAAAAGCATACGCTTCCCGCACCTTTTTCTCCACCGTGAAGGTCTTCCTAAGCATCGGAGCGGTCTCCGCCGGCTCCTCCGCCGTACTGATCCACTTCGCCTGCCATTCGTCCTGACCGAGCAGTCCTGTATGAAAAAAGGCCGGTTCGCTCCAGACCTCCGTCCCGCCAAACACAGCGCAGACTCTCCAGAAATAAGAACGGTTACTGCGCAGAGCCTCGCCTTCATAAGCTACCTGAATGGTATTGCCCGATTCCTGCACGCCCGAATCCCAGCAGTTTCCCTGCCCGTGCCGCACGTCTGCAGGATTGTCGCTTACAATCACCCGGTAAGCCGTCTGGTAAACGCCCCGTTCCTCCGCCGCAATGCGCCACGAGAAACGGGGTTGAGGCACATCTATCCCCGATGGACGGGTCAGGTATTCACAACGCAAATCCCC
>JAITAY010000009.1 GCA_031283915.1 Tannerella sp. | reverse complement strand
CCCTGACGGGATGCAGATAGAGACGTCGCAAAAATACTACCGAGCGATGCATCCCTGGCGGGATGCTCTACTACAGCCTTTTAGCGCTTAACTTGATGACATTGGGCTTTAGCCGACGGACAAGAAGGCGTGTGGGCGGATGCCCTTTTCTATGCTGACGGGCAATGCACAAAACTGTACCGCGCGCAGTATAGTAGAGGGCTTTTGGCAGAAAAGCGGCCGTTGGAGGGAAAGGCGTAAACGTGAGGGTTTGAGCGGCCAGCTTCGTCGTATCACAGAACTGCCGGCTACTATTCTACCAGCTACTAACTACTAGCTACCTGTTTTTGCACAAAACTATACCGCGTGCAGTATAAACTGTGGGGAAGTATAAATCGAAAGAGAAAGCGCTGTCGTGCCGCAGGCTGCCGGAGAAATCAGAATGGCAGGCAGCAACACATGCGGACAGGAGATATTCGCCTTAGGAGCTGTCTGGAAATAAACCATCCCAATTGACGGGAGATGTTTTGTGGCTTTCCTGCATTAGGGAAAGCCACTTCCCTGCATCAGGAGGCTTGGCCGACCTAACCCCACAGGCGATTATCGACCGAAAATGAATGAATAATCGGATTTTTGCGCGTTACGGGAAAATCTCTTTTTTGCCGGCCAGTAGCGTATTCCGCATCAGCGAGATGACCGTCATCGGCCCGACGCCTCCCGGGACGGGCGTGATGTAGCTGCATTTCGGGGCGACTTCGTTGAAACATACGTCGCCCGTCAGCTTGTAGCCGCTTTTGGTGACGCTGCTCGGCAGGCGCGTGGTGCCCACGTCAATGACCACGGCGCCTTCTTTCACCATGCCGGCTTTCAGAAACTCGGGCACGCCCAGCGCTACAATAATAATATCTGCGCTCAGGCACATCTCTTTCAGGTTTGCCGAACGGCTGTGACATACCGTCACCGTGCAGTCGCCCGGATATCCTTTCTGCATCATCAGCATGGCCATGGGTTTGCCGACAATGTTGCTGCGTCCCAGCACGACACAGTGTTTACCCCTGGTTTCAATGTGATAACGCTTCAGCAATTCCAAGATGCCGGCCGGCGTGGCCGACTTGAAGCAAGGCAGTCCGAGTGACATCCGCCCGACGTTGACGGGGTGAAACCCATCGACGTCCTTCCGGTAGTCAATGGCTTCAATGACTTTTTGTTCCGGGATATGCGCCGGCAGAGGCAGTTGAACGAGGAATCCGTCCACGTCCGCGTCCCGGTTCAACTCGTCTATCCGGCGTAACAGTTCATCTTCCCTTACATCCGTTTCATATCGAATCAGCGTTGATTTGAACCCGATTTCCTCGCAGTTCTTCATTTTACTGGCTACGTAGGTTTCGCTTCCGCCGTCGTGTCCCACCAGAATGGCCGCCAGGTGAGGGATTTTACCTCCTGCCTTTTTGATTTCCGTGACTTCGTCTGCCAGCTCCTTCTTGATTTGTGCGGCAATGGATTTACCGTCTATTAGCTGATATTTTTTTTGTTCGTCCATACATGTTTTTATTATATGCTGCATACTGCATTCTGTTTTTGAATCTCCGAAACGCGGAGACGGGGAACACAAAGCACGTTTTGACGGTGGGAACTAAGGAACTGTCTGTAAATAAACAGGCTTGCCGGCATATTCCCAAACCACTTTTGTGTCTTTGTGCGGATCATTGAACTTGTGAATCCGTTTTTATTTTTTTCTGAAAGCCTGTGTCTTCCGGGCGCCGGGTTTGGGGCCGGAGACCATTTGCATCATTCTGCGCATTTCCTCAATTTGTTTGAGCAACCGGTTGACCTCCTGTACCGAGGTACCGCTTCCTGCCGCGATCCGCTGCCGTCGCGAACCGTTCAGGATGGCCGGATTGGAACGTTCCACCGGCGTCATGGAATGGATCATCGCCTCGATATGGACAAAAGCATTTTCGTTGATATCCATGTTCTTAATAGCCTTGCCGATGCCGGGCAGCATGGAGGCCAGGTCTTTCAGATTCCCCATCCGCTTGACTTGCTGGATCTGGCTGAGGAAATCATTGAAGTCGAATTGATTCCTCGCAATTTTCTTCTGCAGTCGCCGGGCTTCTTCTTCGTCGTACTGCTCTTGAGCGCGTTCCACCAGCGAGATGACATCGCCCATGCCGAGGATGCGGCTGGCCATGCGTTCGGGATGAAAGACATCCAGGGCATCCATTTTTTCACCGGTACCGATGAACTTGATCGGCTTATCGACCACCGTACGGACGGAAAGCGCTGCGCCACCCCGCGTGTCGCCGTCGAGCTTGGTCAGCACAACCCCGTCGAAATCCAGACGTTCATTAAATTCCCTGGCCGTATTGACGGCGTCCTGCCCGGTCATGGAATCGACAACAAACAGGATTTCATCCGGCTGTACGGCCTTTTTGATGGCAGTGATCTCCTGCATCATCAGCTCGTCAATCGCCAGACGACCGGCCGTGTCGATGATGACCAAATCATGCCCCTTTTTCCTGGCCTCCACAAGGGAATGAAGCGCAATTTCCACCGGATTCCGGTTTTCCGTTTCGGAGTATACCGGCACGCCGATTTGTTCGCCCAAAACATGCAACTGTTCAATGGCCGCCGGCCGGTAGACGTCACACGCTACCAGCATGGGATTCTTTCCTCTTTTGCTTTTCAACAGGTTGGCCAGTTTCCCGGAGAACGTAGTTTTACCCGAGCCTTGCAAACCGGACATCAGAATGACTGCCGGTGAGCTTTTCAACCGGATTTCTTCCGCCGTGCCGCCCATCAATTGCGCCAATTCGTCGTGCACGATCTTAATCATCAACTGCCCCGGCTTAATTGACGTCAAGACATTCTGTCCCAGCGCTTTTTCCTTGACCGTATCGGTAAAATGCCTTGCTACCTTATAATTCACGTCAGCATCCAGCAACGCGCGACGGATATCTTTCAGCGTTTCGGCCACATTCAATTCCGTGATCTTGCCTTCTCCCTTTAACAGTTTCAGGGAGCGTTCCAACTTGTCACTTAAATTTTCAAACATATAAATCTTTATCTTCTTGGATTGGACGGCAAAAGTACGAAAAATCAGGGAAAGCAGCGTGTTTCCGACCTTTTTTTGGAGAGGACAATCCTCGAGAATCGGGGCAATCGCATCCAAATTTTTCTCGTTCGAAGCGGGAAAGTTTCCAATAAAATGTAATCGCATCTCCGGCCATGCCTCCGCAGGGCTTTAGCCCAATGCTTCCGATTGCCGTCAGTTAAAACGGACGGAAACACTGTGCAGAAATGGCCGATTTCCCTGGGGAAATGGCCGATTCCCCCAGGGAAATCACGGATTTCCCTATGAAAATGGCCGGTTTCCCTATGGAAACTGCCGATTTCCCTATGAAAATGGCCGATTTCTCCAGGGAAATCACGGATTTCCCCAGGGAAACTGCCGATTTCCCCAGGGAAATTGTCGATTTCTCCAGGGAAATTACGGATTTCCCCAGGGAAATTGTCGATTTCCCTATGGAAATTGCCGGTTTCTCCAGGGAAATTTGCCCTGTATAAACGCATTTATAGCCTTTAAATAAGCGCTTTACGTAAAAAAATGATGGTTATTGAAAATCATAGAGGACCTCCAAAACCACATTCGGAGAGCGGAAATGTAAAAGACATTTTTAAAACCGTCCGATCAATCCGTATTTTTGGGTGACGCAAAAAATCTGACTGTAGATATGAAAATCCGGGCGATTCGTTTCGATTTTGCGGTTCAGTTGCAGAATCGGATGACCGGCGCGGACGTTCAAATATTCCTGTAAACGCTTGTCGGCGCGAATGGCGAAAAGCTGCTGCGTTCCGCCCGTGACTACAATCTGGTATTGCGTCCGCAGTGAGTCAAACAGCGAGCGGTTTTCCAAGTCATATTCCGGGAAACGGGGTAACTGCATGTTCGGTAACTGGGTAATGTCAAAGAAAACCGGTACGCCGCCCAGCAATCTCAGCCGTTCAAAATAGATGCACCCTGCCAGCCGTTCTTTCTCTTCAACCGGAAAGGAAAGCGTTTCCGACCATGCTCTTAATTCCTGTTTCCGGATGATATGCGTAGACAAATCCGAATGACTCAACGCCGAAGTCGTACTCATAATCGACAGGATACCAATTCCTTTCGGCGTTCCTTTCACGATACTCCGTTGTCCCTGCCGCCGGACGATGAAACCTTCCGCCACCAACTGTCCCAGCGCCTTGCGAATGGTCATGCGGGCGACGTGATACGTTGCGCTGAGCGTATGTTCCGAAGGCAACATGTCGCCCGGCGTATACGTCCCGTTGACAATCTGTGTCCGCAACGCCTCGTAAATCTGTCTGTATTGAACCAATAATCCCATGTTAACGACTTAAATATGTATAGATAAATTCGTGCGGCAAAGGTAACAAAAAGTTAATCCCGCGTTTTATGTTATAGAACATATCTTTTTATTTCAGCTAAATCGTTTAACCAAGTACCTTTGCCGAAAATTCAAACAGAAGAAAGATAAACTATGGCACGTGTTTCTATTAAGGATATTGCCCGGGAAGTGGGCGTTTCGACTGCGGCTGTTTCATTGGTTCTCAACGGAAAAGATGAAAACGGACGTATCGGGAAAGAAATGTCCGAAAAGATTCGTCAGAAGGCGAAGGAAATGCACTATGAGCCGAATAATCTGGCCCGGGGATTGCGTATCGGGCGTTCAAATACCATTGGTTTGATTCTTGCAGACATTTCGAATCTGTTTTTTGCCAATCTGGCGTTTCACATACAGGAACAGGCTGAAAAACAAGGATACAGTGTCATAATTACCAATACCAATGAAAGTGATCTCAAGATGGAGAAAATGATAAACGTATTAAATAGCAGGCAGGTAGATGGATTTATCATTGTTCCGACCGAACATGGCGACAGGTACATCGCAGACTTGTTGAAACGCCGGATGCCTGTGGTACTGATTGACCGTTTCTTTCCGCATCTCCGCGCCAGTTCGGTAGCGGTAGACAATTACAATGCAGCTCGCAAAGCGATAGAAAAGATGATTCGACAGGGTTGCCGGAATATCGGGATGCTGGTATATCAGACGGAGTTGCAGCACATGCAGGACCGAAAGAGAGGATACATCGACGTGATGAAGGAACATCACATGTTTAATCCGGCATTAGTCAAGGAAATCGGTTATTCCTTCCTCACCAACGACGTACCCATTGCAATAGAGCATTTGCTGTTGAAGGAGAATCGCATGGAGGGTATCTTCTTTGCCACGAATACATTATCCATGATTGGGATCAAACAGTTAATGAATATGGGATTACGTATTCCGGAAGATATGAAAGTGATTTGTTTTGACAAGAGTGATGCGTTCGACTTTACGGAGGCATCCATTCCCTACATTCAACAGCCGGTTCCGGAGATGGGAAAGGTAGCGGTGGAATTGCTGGTCGAACAAATCAAGCAAAAACAGGAAAGCTGTCAATTCATTGAATTACAAACCCGGATGATGAATATCGCTGAGAAATCAATTATATTTTAACAGTTAAACGTTTCAATTCATGTAGTTAAGTTCAAATCAAAAACATTTCTTATGAAACAACGAATTATTCCTCAAAATGTGTTATGGCCATTTATCCTGCTTACTACATTGTTTTTCGCGTGGGCACTGCCAAACAATCTGACTGATACAATGTTGGCAGCATTCAAGCGAATCATGAGTTTGTCGGATTCCAAAACGGCCTGGATACAGGTCGTATGCTACTTGCTCGGATACGGATGTTGTGCCATTCCCGGGGCACTTTTTATCAAAAAGTATACGTACAAGTCCGGCGTATTGTTGGGGCTGTCGCTCTATGCCGGCGGATGTTTTCTGTTTTATCCGGCGATGTTGTGTCTGCAAATCAATGCAGATGTAAGTTTTATCATGTATCTGGTAGCGATTTTTATTCTATTTGCCGGTCTTTCCGTGCTGGAAACATCCACAAACTCGTATGTATGTGCCATTGGCCCGGAAGAAACAGCTACCCGCCGCCTGAATTTTTCCCAGTCGTTCAACCCGTTTGGTGCGATTGCGGGCGTTGTTATCAGTCAGGTGTTCGTCTTGTCGCAGCTGAATTTGTTTACTGCCTCCGAGAGAGCGTCGCTTCAGGCTTCCGAATTGGCCGGAATACAAAGCGGAGAATTAAATTCAGTAACGATGACTTACGTGGTATTGGGTGTGGTGATGTTTGGATTGTTAATGGCCATTTTATGTACGAAAATGCCGAACTTGAAAGAAGGCAGTCAGAAACTGGAATTTGGTGCAACATTTAAACGGTTGATAAATAATAAAAACTATGTCTGGGGAGTTATCGCTCAGTTTTTCTATGTCGGCGCACAAATATCCGTTTGGTCTTTTGTCATCCGTTATGTGATGCAGCAACTGGATTTGGACGGCATGGTGGCTTCACTTGGCGCTTCCGCATCGCCGGAACAGGTGGTTCAGACGCTACGGAACGTGGAACCGGTGGCGGCCGGATTCTATAATCTATGCGAAGCGATCGGTTTAAACGATTTGCTTCCACGGACTTCGGAACAGGCTGGCGCTACGTATTACATCCTGTCGCTGATTCTGTTTGTGATAGCCCGCTTTGTCTGCACCGGATTGATGAAATATGTTCAACCGCGTAAAATACTTGCAACGCTGGCCATTATGGCTGTCGTATGCTGTCTGTTGACCGTATACGGCGGAAGTTTTGTCGGAGTATATGCCCTGATGGGTATCACGGCCTGCATGTCGCTGATGTTCCCGACCATTTACGGTACGGGTATTCAGGGACTGGGCGAGGATACCAAAATCGGCGGCGCCGGCATGGTCATGGCGATTGCCGGAGCAGCTTTGCTGACCCAAATCCAGGGAATTGTTTCCGACATGTCGAACATCAAGCTGGCATACTGGATTCCGACGGTTGCTTTCGCCATCATCGCGTATTACAGTATAGTGGTTTGCAGGAAACTGGACTTGAAATAAGATCATCTGTGAGTTTATAAATATTTTTACATTTACATAATCAAATTATTCATAATCATGAAGTGCATTGGAATCTTTTTTATTGCGGCGATGTTTATCTCCGTACCGATTTTGGCCCAGCAGTATCCTTACAACGGATTAGACAGCAACATGGGCAACTTGTATCGTTTGTCGAATGCCAAAACACGTTCCATCAGTCCGGAAAATTTCACCGGCGAGAACGGAAAAGGCGGTATGGCTGACTTGAAGGACAAAGACAAACGGAATGTAGCAAACGCATCGGGTGCCGCCCGTGACTTGGGTCAAGGCTGGAAAGTAAATCCGTATATTCGGATTGAACCCGGCGAGACGTTTACGATTGCTGAAATGGAAGGCCCCGGCGCCATCCAGCATATCTGGATGACTCCTACCGGAAATTGGCGGTTTACCATTATGCGTATTTATTGGGATGACGAAAAGGAACCTTCGG
>JAITAY010000387.1 GCA_031283915.1 Tannerella sp. | reverse complement strand
TAACTTGATGACATTGAGTTAAAACGGACGGCAATGTGGGGGGGATTGGGCTAAAGCCCTGCGGAGGCGCTGTTACACTTTTTTTTCTAACCACTAACCACCTCTTTATGCACAAAACTATACCGCGCGCAGTATAATAACTCGCCAACATTTTCTGTTTCGTGCAGTATAAATTAAACCTTCTTTCATCGCATCTTCCAGCGGCTACATAACTTTTTGCCTGTTTTATCTTCTCCTGAAATAGGATTAATAGCGAGATTTTTCACTCATATACACTCTTTTTTATCCCCCCAAAAAAACAAATAAAAAACAGTTACACACAATCCGCACCTTTCGAGGTGTCCGGATTGAATAGAGTAGAGGTTCCTAGCGGATTCGAACCGCTGTCAACGGTTTTGCAGACCGGTGCCTAACCACTCGGCCAAGGAACCATTTGCGGGTGCAAATATACATAAAAGTTTTCACATATACACAGACCAATAAAAATTGGTGATACAAACTTCCCTCCCCTGCGTTTCGTTCGGAGCCTCGGCACGCGATTTGCAAAAAAACACAACTTCCTTACCTTTGAGGAATTAATCTCAAAAACCACTCAATATAAGGAACAGCACGGCAAGCAGTTGGAATGGGCGAAAGAAGAATACGATATGTATCAAAAACAAATTACCGACTGTTTGAAATCGGTGAAACAAATTTGCGATGAGCATTTTGCCCTGACAGTAAAATTGTTGAAAACCCTTCCAAAGGTAAGCGAAATCGCCGCGATGACGATAATAGCCGAAACGGGCGGCAATGTGAATATTTTTGAAAACAGCGGTAAAATAACTGGCTGGACGGGACTCCGTCCAAGAAACCAAGAAACGACGAAAGTGCCGGAAAATATAAAAGTACCGCCACAACCAAAGGTAACAGGTATCTGCGCTTAATTTTGGTACAGTGTTCGTGGGCTACTTCGAGGAAGAAAGATAACTCTTTTGGGGAAAAGAAAAAAGTCCCGGCTTGAGAAAGTCGGGGCTTTTTTTACCGATGCATCTCGAAGATGGTTTTATCTGTTTAATTCATTGATGACAGCCTGGTTGGCGGCGCGTACCTGCGACTCGATAATCTTGATTTCCTTGCGATCGTATGTCATCAGGCCGTTTACTTCGCCTTCCACGTCCGTCGTCTGCGTGTAGACGGCGGCAGAGAAGCCGCGTTTGACCAGCTCCTGCAGTTCCTTCGCATATTTCACGTACTCGGCCGTTACCTCTTCCCTGTTTTTGAACTGGATATAACCCCAGTTACGCTTGTCCCACCAGAGGTGGTCTTCCATCGGCAGGCCGATGCCGCCATACTCGCCCAGTACGTTCACCCGCAGCGGATCGAAGAGGTAGAGGGAAGGTGCGGGATAGGTGTGCAGATCCAGGATGTCGCCGCAGGCACGGTAATTCCCGCCGCTGGCCGGGTTAACCAGTCGAGACGGGTCAGCGTTCTTTGTCCAGGCAGCGACTTTTTCTGTGTCGAACTGCCCCCAGGCTTCATTGAACGGCACCCAGACGACTACTGCCGGGCTGGAAATACACAAATCCATGATTTCCTGCCACTCCTGATAGTAATTGGCGATGGATTCGTCCGTACGGATTTTGTCCGTACCACCGTTGTATTCGCGTGCCCAGTGGTTGCCCCCCGGGTCGCCGCTGGGCATGTCCTGCCATACCAGTATGCCTTCCCTGTCGCAGTGGTAATACCAACGCGCCGGCTCCACCTTCACATGTTTGCGAATCATGTTGAAACCGAAATCTTTTGTCTTCCGGATGTCATACACCAGCGCTTCGTCGGTCGGAGCCGTGTACAGTCCGTCAGGCCACCAGCCCTGGTCAAGCGGGCCGTACTGGAAATAAACCCTGTTGTTCAACTGCATGCGCATGATGCCTTGCGCGTCGCGAGCGGTCGAGATTTTGCGCATGGCCGTGTAGGAAGTCACTTCGTCCGTCACCTTTCCGGCACGGGACACCTTTATTTTCAGCGTATACAGATACGGCGATTCCGGAGACCACAGTTTCGGCGAGGCCACCGGCAAGCGGAGCGCCTTCCCCGACAAGCCCTTTCCCGAAGCGATCGGTTTGCCTTCGTCCAGCAGTTGCACCTCAATGATGTCATTGCTCCGGCAATCGGATGTTTTCACGGTAACATCCACGACTTTCGTGTCGATGTCGGGAATGGCTTTCACGGCGGTGACATGATTGGCCGTCACCGGTTCAATCCAGACCGTCTGCCAGATACCCGTTACGGCCGTATACCAGATTCCCTGCGGATTGAGCGTCTGCTTGCCAATCGGCTGGAATCCCTTGTTCGTCGGATCCCACACGCGCACAACTAATTTCTGCACGCTGCCGGCGTTCAGGAAAGGCGTGATGTCGAACGAAAACGGCGTATATCCGCCCTGATGCGAACCGATGAATATATCGTTCACAAAGACGTCCGTCCTCCAGTCTGCCGCGCCGAAGTTCAGCCGGATAGTCTTGCCTTTCCAGCCGGCGGGAACGCCGAAGGTGCGTTTATACCAAAGTTCTTGTTTTTCGTTCACCTCTTTTTGCACACCCGACAGGGATGATTCGACCGCAAAGGGTACCAGAATCTTCCCGTCGAACGAGGCCGGTTCGGCCAGTCCCTTGTCGCGGATGGCATATTCCCATTCGCCGTTCAGATTGAGCCACGCCGTGCGTTCCAGCTGCGGGCGCGGATATTCGGGTAATACATTCGCCGGATTTACCTGTTCGGCCCAGGATGTTTTCAACTTGTCGCCGGCCGGTTTCCACTGTGCTTGCGCACAGACAGCCCAAACGACGATACTAACGATTAATACTTTCTTTTTCATATGATCAAATTTATAAATAATACATTGTTTGAGAATCCGATTGTTGTTATCTCCGGTAGCGGTTTCCACCGCCGCCCCCGTTCCTGTTCCCGTCCTGATGCGCAGGACGTTGCGAACGGTCGGCATGTAACCCTTCCGGTTTGGGAAGAAGTGCTTTGCGGGAGAGCTTGAACTTGCCGGTCTTCGGGTCGACGTCGACTAACTTGACCGTAATGGTATCGCCTTCTTTCAGACCGGTTTCCTCGACCGTTTCCAGCCGTTTCCAGTCCATCTCCGAGATGTGCAGCAATCCGTCCTTGCCGGGCATGAACTCTACAAACGCGCCGTAGGGCATGATGGAAGATATTTTACCGTCGTAGGTTTCGCCGACTTCGGGCACAGCCACAATCAGGCGGATGGCTCTCAGGGCGGCGTCGATGGATTCCTTGTTCACGCCTGACACTTCGACAATGCCCACACCGTCGATTTCGTCGATGGAAATGGTCGCGCCGGTTTTCTCCTGAATGCCCTGGACGATTTTCCCGCCCGGGCCGATGATGGCGCCGATAAATTCCTTGCCGATGGTCAGGATTTCAATGCGCGGTGCGTGGGATTTCAGGTCGGAGCGTGTTTCGGGTTGCGCTTCCATGATTTTTTCCAGAATGTGCAGGCGTCCTTCTTTGGCTTGCGCCAGCGCTTTTTCGAGTATCTCGTACGAAAGCCCGTCGACTTTGATGTCCATTTGGGTGGCGGTGATGCCGTCCCTGGTACCGGTCACCTTGAAATCCATGTCGCCCAGATGATCTTCGTCGCCCAGGATGTCCGACAGGATGGCGTAACGGGTTCCCCTGTTTTCGGAAATCAATCCCATGGCAATGCCCGAGACGGGTTTGCGAATCTGCACGCCGGCATCTCTGAGCGCCAGCGTGCCGGCGCAGACGGTGGCCATGGAAGACGAGCCGTTGGATTCCAGAATGTCGGAAATCACGCGGATGACGTAGGGATAGTTTTCCGGAATCATCCGTTTGAGGGCGCGGTGTGCAAGGTTGCCGTGGCCTATTTCGCGCCGGCCGACGCCGCGTTGCGCCCTGGCTTCACCGGTGGAGAAGGGGGGGAAGTTGTAGTGCAGCAGGAAGCGTTCCTTGCCGTGAACCAGTACGTCATCGACGATTTTTTCATCCGTTTTCGTTCCCAGCGTGACGGTAGTCAGCGACTGCGTTTCGCCGCGTGTGAATACGGCGGCGCCGTGCGGGCCGGGCAGGTAATCGGTTTCAATCCATATCGGGCGGATTTCTGTTGTCTTGCGCCCGTCGAGCCGTTTGCCTTCGTCCAGGATGGCGCGGCGCATGGCTTCCTTTTCCACGTCATGATAGTAGCGGTCGATCATGGGGCCTTTGGTTTCGAGTTCATCCTCGGCATAAGCCGCCTTGAACTCCGTCAC
>JAITAY010000380.1 GCA_031283915.1 Tannerella sp. | reverse complement strand
ACCGATAAAGGGATTGGAGAGATCGTCGTCCGTCTCACATGAATGAAAAATCATTGCGGCTGTCACCAGAAAAAAACTGAAAAATAATTGCTTCATCATACTGTAATTGATATGTAAATACTTTTCTACTCTTAACGCTTTTCGATTCCTCGCTTTACTCTTTTGTTTTGAATGGCATCGTAAAGTGTGATTCCCATTACCTTACGGTTTTTTCCCCTTTTTGAGAAATCGCTTCTGATCCGGAATGAACGGTTTCAGCGTGGCGGGGACTGCGCTTCGGGTACCGCCAACCGTAAATGTCCCGATTACAATTATCTTGTCGTTATCCAGGTCACTGTTTCCCGCATAATTATCGGCGAATTTGCCTACCTGCTGATCTGCAATCCGGACAGGAAGGCCATTGTGATAGGCTGTCACCGAGAAGGTGCTCCCCTTCACCCCCGTGTCGGTACATTTTTGCCACAAGTTAACCGCTACCAGGTAGGTGCCGGGCACAACAACTTCTTCATAGGTTATGTTCTCGTTATTCACCCCGTCTATTTCACAGGCGGCATTTGAATCCAAATCCAGTTCTCCGATAACCCGAATGCCTTTGGAGGTAAAGAAGCGCTTTCGCGTCTCTTTCGTCGCGCCGGTATCTGCAAACTTTTCGTAATATTCCTCCCATACCGCCTCATCGACCGCCCCGTCAAAGGTAAAGGGACGTGCATAATATACCTGGTTGCCATTCGGATCGATCAACATCAGATCCACATCGTCCTGCCTGTCCCACGATAAACTGACCTGCAATTTTCCTGTCCCTACCTCAATCACGTTGATGTTGGTGGAATTGACCACCGTACTGAGTGTGCCATCCACGGCAAGCGCAGTCAGGAACACATTGAAATCAACGCTCAAGCGCTGGCTGAGCAGCAGGACGATCTGATAGTCGTAACGGCTGCCGTTTCGCACGGGTTCCGTTCTGCTTACGTCACAGCGGTAATAGCCGTTCACACCGTTCACGCCGATATGGACTGTCGCCAATCGTTGCGAAGAGGTGAATTGCAGCATGGTAGAACCGCCGGTGATGGCAGACTTGTTCATCGCCAGGCCGGAAATCAGCGCCTCCTTACCGATGGGTAGGGATTCGTTCATATACACGGAATTGTTAATGGAAAAATACTGTTCCTCCAGCACGATTTTTTCGTCATCACTCTCCTTGTCGAACAGGTCTTTCACCCAGTCGCAACTGCTGACAAATGCCAGCCCTACACACATTATTGCCATGAATAATGTGCTGTTTTTACTTCTTTTTTTCATACTTGTCTGTTTTTGTTTTGTTTTAAAAATTATTGTTTGGTCTCATGGCTTACCAGAGATACCGGTATACCACCGTTCTCGGCTGTCCCTGCCCCCAGGCAACGCCGACATCCCGATAAGCTTTGATCAGGTCGCGTTTCAACCCGATTTCCTGATCATATTTGAATGCCCATTCCCGCTGATCCACTTCCCTGATCCGGGTCGCTATCTTGCGGGAGAGCGCCAGTGCATCCTGATAGCAGGTGGCATCCGGGTCTATCTGCGACAGAATCGCGCCTGCGTTCTCTGCTGCGTCCCAGCTCTGCCCGGCATTCCATACGCCGGTGGCTTCCAGTATCAAAGACTTGCATTCCGAATCGATCTTGTGCTTGAATACATCGGCTGCCACGGCCATGCTTTTTTCCCAGCATTCCCGGCATACGTCGGGAATGGAGGTCAGCACCCACAGCGCTTCATCATATTCGTGCCTGCCGGAGAGCGTCTGCGCCTGCTTGATGAGGATGTCGCACTGACTGTTGTAGTAATCAATGATGCGGGACTTGCCCTGGTCGATGAACGACTGGTAGCCCGGATGGTTGACACTGATGTTTTTGATTGCGTTTATGTAAGCCCGTATTTCGCTCTCGCCGACGCCCGTAACCGATGTCGAATAGCTGGAATAGACTTTCCCCTCGAACCCGTCGCCGATATAGAAGGTGATATCCATTTTGTACAGGTGTTTCGGCGGAGCGGAAGGCAGTATCTTTTTGTCCTGCATGACCACATTGGCCGTAAACACAAACCGCGATTGACCCGGATCGGCGGAAAGACCTTGTCGGGTGATGATCTGCGACAGTTTGTCGTGCAGATTTTGTTTGGCTTCATCCGGCAAACCCTCTATCCGGTCCGGAATCCAGATGGAAAGCGCCAACCGCGCTTTCCCGTCGTCTACACTCCTGCGGGACTGCGCCTGCACACACAAAACCAGGCACGACAACCCTGCAATGAACAGGTATATTTTATGCTTCTTCATCGTTATACTGTTTTCATTATTTGCTTCCCAGAATCATCAGTTTCACTTCTCCCAGTCCGACTTCGTCGATTTCCGTATCCAACTGGTAGGTTTTTCTCAAAAGATTGTCTAATCCTTTCGCCCAGTCGCCGGTATCAATCGCTTTGTCGTCGATGGAATAAAGCGGTATACGAACGTCTTCAAACATCAGGCGTGTTCTGGATGACGTGGTTGTATTAAAGTTGCCGCCGACCGTATTTTCCGACACCCAGGTTTCGATTATTTCGCTCAGATAGGTATCGTCAAATTCGGTTCTCAGACCTTTCTCCAATCCGTTGTCTTTGCCGAGGGCAATTTCCAGCGTCACTTTACGTCCGTTCTTCAGGGTGCGGTTGAAATGATCGTCTAATTGAGCGCAGAAGTTATTCAGATGGTTCAGTACCGCTTCTTCCAGCAGGACAGGCAGGGGCGTGTTCGACAGCGCATTTTCCCCGGTGCCGGAAGCGGCTGCCACCTGTTCGAAGGTATAGGCGTCCAGCGCACGCATGATGAACGTGATGGATTGTTTCGAACCCATACGGTTCACTTTCCATTCCATATACAGTTCAAGATCCGGCTTCACTCTGCTACGCACCATGTCCAGCACGCTTTCTTCCGTTTCCATGCCGTCGGCGCCCATCGCCGCTTCATCCACCTGTCTTCTTTGTATCACCTTGAGCGCTCCTTCCAAATCTTTTAACGGAAATCCTCTGTCCGTCATCAATTCTCCTATTTTCGTATTTACAAGCGAAAAATCCGTCTCAAAGGCTTTTTGATAATTCGGCACTCCGATCTCTACGCCCTGCGCGTCGTTCGTTGTCACACATCCGTTTGCCTTACACCAGGCATCGCTGGGAAGGACCATCAGCGAAGGCCTTTTTGCCTGCGAATAAGCCATCATACTGAGTCCTGTCACAAGCCATACCGTTAAAATACTTTTCATTAATCTCATTACTGTTTGATTTTTATTGTTTGATAATCCCGTCCTTTATTAATTTTCCTTTCAGATCCGCACGCATGATCCGCAATATGATTCCATGCGTGACACTTTGCCGCGCACCTTTTCTGCTGCGGTCGAACTTGCTTACAATACGCTCGTCTCTCACCGAAACATATCGCTTGTAGGCTCCCCTGCCGGCAAAAAACTTGTTGAAATAGTCGTCATATTTCTGCCTGGCATTCACTTCATGCACCAAAGGCCGCTGATGACATTCGCTTTTCCCGTCGGTGATGCCGTTAAACAACACATCCCAGACTGCATTTTTCTTGGCCTGTTCACAGGCGTCGAAATAATTTCGACCGTTCCCCCATGCCTTTACCGTGATCGAGCCGTCCAGCTCGGATTCAAAACATTCGGTTTTATAGGCATAGTTCCCGGAAATGTCCCGCTGCGTGGAACAGCTGAAGCTCACCAGGCAGAAACAGAGGACGACCATGACTATTCTCATCATTTTCATTTTTATTCGATGTTTATTCGGCAAATCCTGCGCCTAACCTTGTGATAATGCCTGCGTCTTCCAGATCTTTTCGCAAAGCCGATACATCAACCGATACAATCACCCCGATTTTATACTCTTTTCCCACTTTCAACCGGTCTTGCGCCGAAATGGAACCGTTATTGGTGATGTTTACGAATTTCATATATTTGCCTCCGTCTGCAAAGAATGCGTCGAAAAAGTCCTTTTTCGATTCTTCCAGATTCGGACTTGCAGCCAGCGCTTTCTGTCCGCTAATGCCCGGCTTTCCGGTAAAACCTTTAAAGATCACTCCGTGAACGGCATTTCTGGTGGCCTGAGCTATTGCATCATTCGCTTTTTTGGCATACGACCAGACCTTAATCAGGTATGTGCCCTGTGCACCGACTTCGACAACTTCGATTTCATATCGCCAGGGCTGCTTCTTTTTGCCTGCCGCTGTTGCTATTGTCACTCCACACAGCATGACGGAGGCTAGCAACAGCAAGATTCCTTTCTTGATACTCTTTTTCATACGTTTTTATAATGTAAAATATGGATTGCTGCCGGAGACGTTCCGGCAGCAATGATTCGTTATCCTCAAAACTGTATTCTTATTCCTCCTCCATACGTGACTCCGCTGGCATACCAGCTTCCTTTGACCGTGTTATATCCGGCGTTGCCGATTAGCTGGACATTGTGCAGAATTGCGATATTCAAATTCACGCCGGCATCTACTCCTTCGGTGGCATTCTTCTTTTCTTTGATTGACTCTTCGTATTCTTTCGGGGTCAGCAGAGACGCATATCCCACATAAGGCGTCAGGGCGAAGTAACGGGCAAAATAGAAGTCTTTGGAGATTCCGACGCTCAAAATCCCGAAGTTCAATTCTTTTTTCGTGTCGGTATCCACGAGTTTCCTCTCGTTTACTTCCATCGTAGTGGACGGCAACGCATATTTCAGATATACTTTTGTGCCGCCGGGTATCTTTGCGTTGGCAAGATGCCCCGCCCACATGCCGACGCTAAATTCGGCCAGTACAGTCAAATCCGTACCGCCAAATGCGGAAATACCGATGCCCCAGTCCGGTTTCTGCTGCATCAGCATCCCTGCTTCCAGTCTTTTCCCGTAGGTTTGGTAGAACTTGGTCGCAGGGCTTTCGCCGGCAGTGGCTACGGTTTCATTTTGCGCTATTTTGGAGGTAGCCCGGATCACGCCTTTCCGTTTGGTTTTTTGATGGCCGGCTTCGTCCTGCTGGATTTCATAAACGAAATAGCGCTGATCGACCGTTACTCCTTCTTTGGTGCCGATTCTGGCCAGAATCGGGGAAACGGCGAATATTTCCGTTTTCACTTTGAAATCTTCGTTGGCCTGGGTCAGATAGACTTCCGCCCGCCGCTCGATTTCTTTTGATAAAGTCAGGAAGAGCGCTTCGTCCGTCGTGGATGAACTTTTCCCTTTGGTCGAAAGAATATTGGTCAGCTGAGTGGCCTTCACAAACGAAGTAATGTATCCCACCGGAAATTCCATGTTGTCGATAAAGTCGCCCTCCTTGCCTTCGGATTCGTTCCAGGCCTGGTCGAAAACGGCTTCCACTTCGGGTGTCCACTTCAGGTGACAGAGATACACGTCGCAGTCGGCCTGATAGCCGTCCGACTGATCGTTGCTGACCTTTTTGATGTTGTACAGATCGTAAACGATGATGTACGAACGCGAAATCAATTCCAGCCCCGCACTTTCCAGCGCGGCATGTTTTCTGGCCGTACTGCCCGCGCGTTCCACGTCGAGCGTCGTGGCATTGTACAGCCCGCGTTCCGCAATCACATCCAGCGAATGGGTTTTGGTGGACGGGTCATACGGATACCAGCGCTTCACAATTTCTTTTGATACCTGGGCGCTCAACAGCGATTCAAGCTGTTTGACCGACAGCTGTTCGCCGGCCGGAAGCGTAAGCACATTCTTCTCGATCGTGTTGTCGTTAAACTTCCCCGAAATCCCGTTGGCCGCCATTCGCTGGATCAACCGGGCAGACAAATCTTCTCCTCTGTTCACATACAAAACGGTAAGCGATGGCCTCGCATACTTTTTCAGAGGATCATTCCTTTGGGCAACAGTCGCATTTTGTGCGTCCTGTGCGCTGCAAAACAAAGATGCCGTCAGCATCCACATAAACATTAAATTTACTTTTTTCATCAGTTAAATTTTTTTCTTTTGCCTACTTGGTCCGGGCATCGGCTTTCCCTGTTTATTCAAAACTGAAACTGTCTCTTGCGTTTATCGCATCCCCGCCTCCATCTCCGTCAGTTAAAACTGACGGCAAAAGGAAGAATTGGGCTAAAGCCCGTGCGAATCGTAGCCGGAGGTTCTGTTACATTTTGTTTTAATCAAGTTTGATTTTTGTATTCATCCTGTTTTATCTTAACATTTTGCCAGGATCATTTCTTCGGCTTTGCAGCCTCAGTCATGCGACAGCCTCCATGCCAGCCAAAGCCGGGGCGAAAAGCCTTCCGCCCCAGTACTGCCACATCCAACCCTCAATGGCAATTCGGCAGTATGGCTGCACTAGTACATTAACCCGGTCATTTCGTATTGTCCGTGTTTCATAGATTATACTTACTCGCCTCTTCATCAGCCTTTTTTTGATCCAGCTTAGCTTTCACGGCAACAGGAACACAAATTTTATTCACCGGATTAAAATAAGTGCCCAACGCTTTTGTCAGTACCAACGCAACCGGAATACCAACCAGAGAAATAAAAAGCCCGACTATTTGGAAAATGGTAACGATTGAAAGGAACAAACCGATCGGAAAATAAAGAATGCGAACAATCACACCGAAAGTTTTCCACAGCGGATTCTGTTCAACGTTCAAATCTGTTTTACTTACCATCGCCGACGAAAACGGCGCCAGTAAAAATTTAGATAGCTGAATCAAGCCCAATCCTATTGGCGCGCCGATTACTGTAATAACCAAAAGGCCTCCCAACAAAAAAGTGATCAGTGCAGACAGAAATCCTAAAAACGGCACATGCCACAAAATGTTTCCCAATGCTTTCATAATGATAAATTATATTTGTGGATACTCCAACGAATTAAATCCCCTACTCTTAACGATTTTCGAATCTCGTCCTGCGTCATTTATTTTACATGGCTTTTGCAAGATATTTACCCATGATTCCATTTGAAATACTAATTCTCTCATAAAAATAAAATTAAAGAAATGCGCCTACTTGGTTAAGGGCATCGGCTTTCCCTGTTTTTGTTTCAACCGATTCGCCGTATGGGGGCAGATGCGGTTTAAATCTTCATACTTTACTTGTTCTTGTATTTCCACCGCATATCG
>JAITAY010000315.1 GCA_031283915.1 Tannerella sp. | reverse complement strand
CCGGAATACGCCGTCATGTACTGGCCTGCCATCGGCACGCGGACAGAGACGGGAGACATACGCTACTTCACCGTCTGGAAGGAAATTTTCGACGCCAACTTCCACAACGAAGACGGCTCCCTGAATCCTCCCCCGACATGGGCCGGCGGCTACGGCAACGAGATGCACATGCTGATGGTACTGGCCAAGCAAGCCGGTCTGCCGAACGCAGCCTCCGGCCTCGCATGGGTAGACCATGAAGTTGCTAACGGAGCGATGATCGGGTCGCTCAACGCACGTGCCGCCTACGCCCTGTTGGACGGCTCGCCCGGCTCCGACGGCACATCCATTGGCCCCGATCCCGTCGTCCATTCGTCAGCCAACGGACTGAAAGCCATTTCCGGCAACGGTGTCCTGCTCATTACCGGTCTTGTACAGGGAGAACACTTTCGCATCTACAACCTGCAAGGACAACCTGTCTATCAAGGCAAAGCCACAGCCACCGAAGAGCGTGTTCCCCTGCGCGAACGGGGCGTTTACATCGTAACAGCCGGGGACAGGGTGGTGAAAGCGGTGTATTAAAAACATAACACTTTCGAAGTGGGTTTTATCCGCCGAAGCTATACGGATAAAATAAATCTTGCTTGCCACCTTCGGCGGGCGGGTTTTGATGTTTATGTCGGCGCAACAAAGGATAAAGAAGTCGATTTTACGGTATACTGTGCTCGTCCGCAAATTTCACGAATGAACCGATGTAATTGGCAATTCTCCTATCTTGAGTTTCATGCCATAACGCTATTGCCTGACACCCATATTACCGCAACCAAAAGGCGATTCGCATACACTTGCGGATCGCCTTTTGGTTACAGCATGATGGCCTGTCGGGTTACAGCCTTGTGGCTTGCCAGGTTACAGCGTTAGCGTGTGTCTCTTTACTGGGTTAGCGCGTGTCAATGTACTGCGTTATGAAGTGTCAGGTAATAACGTTAGGAGTGTTAGGCAGCAGCCTTCTCCACCATTGCCTCCGGACGAACGGAGGACTTTACGCCTAATGGACATTTCAGGTTTTATTCCGGTAAAGCGGCGAATAGCGCCTCAAAAAAAGAGGTAGCCCCCGGCGCCGACCGGCAAGCGGCTTTAAGTTATTCGCTTACCGGTGCGCTGTCGGCATCGACATACAGCGTAGCCTGTGGATGCAGGCGCAGGCAGGTCGCGGGGACACTCTCGGACACAGGGTCGTGCAAGGTGTGCCACACGGCTTGTGCTTTGGTACGGCCGGGCACCATGCAAAACAGTGCAGCGGCACGCATCAAAACCGGAATGGTCAGGGTGAGCGCGTGCGTGGGCACTTCGTCAATCGTGGCGAAGCAACCGTCGTTCACCTGCTGCCGGCGACAGGCTGCATCAAGGTCTACCTGCTTCACCCACGCCGGGTCATTGAAATCGGCCACATGCGGATCGTTGAAGGCCACATGCCCGTTTTCGCCGATGCCCATGCAGACGATGTCTGCCGGATAGCGTTGCAACAGCGCGGCATAACGGTCACATTCCGTTGCTGTACTGGCTAAGCTGTCGGGATTCAGATAGTCTACGGAGAGAAAGGGCAACCGGCCGAATATGTGCGCCTTCAAATAGTTACCGAATCGTTGTGGCGCATCGACGGGCAGACCGACATATTCGTCCATGTGAAATGCACGCACCCGGCGCCAGTCAATGTCCGGCTCGCGGCAGAGGGCGGCGAGAAATTCGTTTTGCGACGGCGCGGCAGCGAAAATCATGTGGACGGTGTCCTTGCGTTGCAGCAGGTCGCGGAGTGCATTGCCCGCATCTGCTGCCGCATCTGCGCCCAGCGCTTTCCGCGAAGCAAGGATGCGAACTTGCAGACTGTTCTTAGTGACAGATTGTATTACTGACATTTATAACTTGTTTAATATGACATTCCCGTTTATCATCACCATCTGCATGTCGATAGCTTCGTCAAAAATGACGATGTCGGCGTCTTTGCCATTGGCCAGACTGCCCTTGTGACGGTCGATTCCCATGATGCGTGCGGGCGTAACCGTTACCATTTGAATGGTTTGCAGCAGAGGGAATTTCCCGATGAACAAACCGGTTCGCACCAGCCTGTCGGCTGTGGCTACACTACCGGCAAAAGCCGATCGGTCGGGCAGTTTGGCCACACCTTCTTCCACAATCACCGGTTGCCCGTGCGTCAGGCTGCCGATGATGCTGGGTCCTTCCGGCATTCCGGCCGCACGCATCGAATCGGTCACGAGAGCAATTTTCTCCGGTCCCTTGATCTGGTAAACCAGTTGCAGCAGGGCGGCAGGCAGATGTATGCCGTCGGCAATCAGCTCCACCGTCATGCCCGGCGTAAGAAAAGCCGCCTCTACCACGCCGGCACAGCGGCGGGCATTGCGGCGCGTAATCGTCGAAGTACACGAGTAGAAATGCGTCACGTGCGTAAAACCCCAGTCGAATGCGTCAATTGCTTCGTCGAAAAGCGCGTCGGTATGCCCCATAGCCGGCAGGATGCCGCGAGCGGTCAGGGCATTGGCAAAGGCTTTACTGCCTTCCAGTTCGGGGGCTGCGCTCCAGCGGGCGATCAGGCCGGAGGCTTCCTCCAGCAGAGGCAGGTATTCCTCCGGACGGGGATTGCGGATGTATTTCGGATCTTGCGCGCCCCGCTGATTCATGGAAAAATAGGGGCCTTCCAGGTGCAGCCCTGCCATGGTGGCGCCGCGCGTGTTGGCGGCTACGGCTTTGCGGTAGACCGCAAACGTATGTTTCGTTTCTTCGGCAGTCGCCGTCACGGTGGTCGGGAACAAAGTCGTTGTACCGTGCTGCGCATGTGTTTCGGCTACGGTCAGGCAGGCTTCCACCGTACCGTCCATGAAGTCGGCGCCGCCTGCCCCGTGGGTGTGCATGTCAATAAATCCGGGAGCAATGTAATTTCCTTTGGCGTCGATTATTTCCGCCCCGGGGAAGTCGATACTTCCAGCGCCCGCTTCGCATATTTTCCCGTCTTCCATGCAGACTTCGCCGGGTACAATCTGCGTGGGTGTGATGACTTGCCCGTTGATGATTTTGATTCTGTTCATGCTTTTTCAGTTTGTCCATGAAGTAATTTTATGTCCGTGTATGGCATAGAAGATAAGGTAAAGAAAACAGGGTATCAGCACCCAGTATGCCTGTCGCGTACCTGCGGCGTCGGCCAGATGTCCGTAAACCAGGGGAAGGATAGCATTGCCGGACAAACCCATAATCAGGAGCGACGACCCTGTTTTGGTGAACCTGCCCAAGTCGCGAATCGCCAGCGGCCATATACCTGCGTATATCAACGCATTCGGCAATCCGAGCAGGGCGACAAACCAGATGGAGAGTCCCGTTTCGTGTCCCTTGAACCAGACGTGCCCCGGCACGAAAATGATGCAGAGCGAGAGCACAAGCCCCAGCATGGTGCACGCTCTCAAGGCATTTGTCTGGCTGATGAATTTCGGGATACAGATGATTCCCGCGGCATAGCCGATGATGGTAGCTGTGAGCGTAAAGGAGGGAAAGGTTTTGGCCGAAATCAAGTCCATTCCCATGGAATTGGCGTGACCAATGATGGTATCTATGGCAATGACCTGTGTGCCGACATGCAGGAAAATGGCTACAGCGCCCAAAATGACGTAAGGAAACTGGAAAATACCGGTTTTCCCGGCATGAGCTATTGCGATTTCTTCGCTTTCTTCTTCCGTATTGATTTCGGGAATCACGGAGTAGCGGATGAAGATGCCGACAGCAACAAGCAGCACACTCAGGCAGGTGTAGGGCCAGACGACCCGCAGCGCCAGTTCATCCAGTGCTGCAGCGCGGATGTCATCAGTCATGGACGGAATGGCGGCAAACAGTTCCTTGTCGGAAGCTTTCAGTATAAGCGCAGCGAAAACAAGGGGTGAGATAATGCCGGCGAACTTGTTGCATACGCCCATGATGCTCATGCGTTGCGCGGCACGGTCAATCGGGCCGATGATGGTTACTAACGGGTTCGCGGCCGTTTGCAGAATAGCCAGGCCGGTGCCCATGGTGAAGAGACCGACCAGGAAAATGCCATACGCCCGCATCAGGGCGGCAGGGACAAAGAGGAGCGCCCCAGCGGCCATAAGGAAAAATCCGTACATGATGCCTCGCTTGAAGCCGATGTGTTTCAGCAGCAGTCCGCCGGGAATCGACATCACGAAGTAGGCAATGTAGAATGCAAACGCAACCAGATAGGACTGGAAGTTTGACAATTCACAGGCTATCTTGAAATACGGGATAAGAATCGAATTAACCCACGATACGAAACCGAAGATGAAAAACATGACCGCAAGTATCGCAATCGGCAGGAATTTGTCCCGCCGTTTTGTGTGTTCAGGCTTGACTGTCGAAACCATAGTTGCCGTTGTTGTCAGAATTTCCACGTTTTACTCAATACCTTATCTCTTACGTCGCTCAGTTTGACCGGCGCCCCGCCGCGACGTTTGCTTTCGTCGGCGCTTTCCATGAAGGTGAACAGGTCTAATGTTTCTTCGGCCGATACGGGTGGAATGCCGGTCTGGAAAAACTTCACGATTTCCCTGAGCAACGGGTCATAACCGTTATACGTGCCGATGTCTTCGATTCCTTTTTCACCGAATGCCGTGCCTCCGTAATCGTATTTTCCCTTGCGTCCCCGATAGGTGCCGATGCGTGATTCGTCCCAAACGCCAACTACCAGTTCGGTTTCGGGTGTAGAGACGCGGGTGACTGTTTGACATCCGCTGCCCATCAACGTAAACAGCGCTTCGATACCGTGGATTCCATACCAGAAAAAATCGGGATGCGTCGGCTCAATCGAATACGGGCCATAGGTAGCTGCACCCATTACCTTGCCAATGCTTTGTTCCTTGAGAATATGATCCATGTTGGACATGTATCTCAAAGAGGAAGAAGAGAATACCGGGACTTTCAGTTCATCGGCTGCCCGATAGATGGCATAGGCGTCTTCCAGCGAACCGGCCACCGGTTTGTCGATGAAGACGGTTTTCCCCGCCTTGAATACCTCGAGCGCCTGTTCCAGGTGACGGCGCCCGTCGTTGGTTTCGAGCAGTATCACATCGGTCTCTTTCAGCAGTTCCTGAATGGAATCGGTGATTTTTACACCCATGCCTTTCACTTCTTCCGTGTATTTCGGAATCCGTGAAACGCTGGATTCTATGTCCCTGCTACCGTGCGGATAGGCAGCCACTACCTTGTAACCTCCGTATTCACTGGCCTCCGTCTGTTTGAGATTGAGTGTTTTGGTAAACTCAATACTGTGGGACGTGTCCAGACCGATAATCCCTGCCCGCAGCCCTTTCTTTACGGGTGCGGCTGCGTTGCCGTAACTCAGCTGTGAAGTCAGTAAGCCGGCGCCGGCCAGTACGCTTGTTTTAATAAAGGTTCGACGATTTGTCATGATTCATAGTGTATTTGATGATTGCTGTTTCATTGAAAATGTGAATATCGGTACAGTATCTGATTGAGCATAATTGCTTCCCGCAGAAAGGTATCGCTTTTCCAAATATAAAAAAGGCCGATCCCGGACGCCAAAATCCACGTTTGTGGATTTTTTTTCCTCGCATGTGGATATTCCATCTACATACGTGGATGTTTGTATTACATGTGGAGATTTTTTTCTACAGATGCAGATTTTTTTTTCTTCGCATGAAGGTATTTCTTCCACATGCGTGGATTTTTTTCCAAAGGCGTAAATGATTTCTTTTACACCGGAGAATGTTTCTTTTACACATGAAACAGATGCATCCACCCGTGCAGATTTTTTTTTCACATGCATGTTTTTTTCGCCTTTCCTGCCAAAGTCAGGCTTCCTTTCTCTGTTTATGGCACCAATAGGGGTACTGTATCCGATATTCATGTTGAAAATAAAAACCGTTTTACAGTTTGGGTTCCCATCCGGGTTCATAACTCCGGTTCCAGAAACGTTGCGCTTCGGCATCGCCGATGATATGCCCGCTGACGGGATGAATGTCCAGAGACCTTCCCTCACGGAGAGAAATATTTGCCAACTGCATCAGCAGAGTACACTGGTGCCCGTTTTCGACAGTTACGTTTTGCCGGACGTTTTTCCGTATGGCATCCATAAAGTTCACGATATGTATGGCGTCCAACTGTTGTGCCGGGCTGGTCGTATTCTGCGGGTCAATTACCATATCGCTTTTTGCTTCCCTGATTGTTTTGCCGTTTTTATCGGTAATCCGATACTCGTTTCCTCCGGAGATATACAAACTGCCGGTATCACCGTAAAAAATGATGCCGACGGCGCTGCCTTCAATCGGCCTTCCGTTACAGCTATACCCTTCCCACAACAGGGAGGCTTCGTCTCCAAACTGCATGTTGACGATCTGCGTATCCGGTGTTTCCCAGTCGTCATGACCAAAATAGCGCCCTCCCATGGAACTTATCTTGGTAGGATATTTCAGATTCATCCCCCAACAGAGCAAATCAATCATGTGCGTGCCATTGTTCAGAGTTTCGGCTGTGCCCCAGTGCCAGAACCAGTGCCAGTTGTAGTGCACGATATTGTCCTTGTAGACCGTTCGGGGCGCCGGGCCTTGCCATAAATCCCAATCCAGCCATTCCGGCGTTGCACTCACTTTGCCGACTCCGATGCCGGGACGGTTGTTCACATACCATCCCTTGCCAAAATGTACTTTGCCGATTGCACCGTCCTGCACCTGCCGGATAGCCTCCTGTACCCTCGGCCACGAGCGACGCTGGGTACCGACCTGCAATATCTTGCCGTATTTGGCGGCGGCTTCCACCAGCATTTCTCCTTCGCGGGGATTGTGACTGACCGGTTTTTCCAGGTATACATGTTTACCTGCCTGCAAGGCCAGCAACGCTGCCGGCGTATGCCAGTGGTCAGGCATGGCAATGACTACGGCATCTATATTTTTATCTTCCAGCGCTCTGCGGAAATCTTTTTCTCCTTTGGGCGTTCTATTTTGAATCGCCTTTACCTGGTCTGCACATTTTTCAATCGCCCGCCTGTCCACATCGCAAATGGTGACTACTTCACACTGGGCCTGACTTGCAAAATTCTGCGCCAGGGCGTTGCCACGGCTGTTTACACCGATAACGGCTACGTGAATCCGTTCGCTGGCGCCAGCAATACGGCTGTAAGCGGCTGCGCTAAAACCCGGAAGCATACCTCCTGCCACCAGTCCGACAGCACCGGTTTTCTTTAAAAAATCTCTTCTGGATACGTCCATTGCTTTCTGATTTTATCGTTTCGATTCATTTCATTTCACTGTCGTCAGGGGACTGTAATTTTCACCAAATCTTCGATTTCCCGGCCTTCGTGCATGAAACGCGCCAGCGTGTAGACGTTTCCGGCTCTGTCCTGTGCGATGGAATTGACATACGTCGGCAGTTCGCCGTCTTCATAAAAAATGGCGCCGTAATCCCTGTATT
>JAITAY010000308.1 GCA_031283915.1 Tannerella sp. | reverse complement strand
GCAGGTCAGCGACCTGCGGAAAGTGATGCAAGAGTACCGCTGCCTGAAAGGCAGGACTTCGAGCCGGGCAAGCCGTTCTGCCTTTCAGGCAGTAGGAACGGGTTTCGGCGCTACTTCCGCAAGCCGTTGGCATTGCGGTTATGAAAATTCAGCCCTTTCGGGCTTATCAGGCAATAAATACGATAATCATTAATAATAATCATAAGAGTATGACAAACGAACATAATTTATCAAGAAGACGTTTTCTCGGCGCGAGCGGCCTGGCCGGCGCCGGATTCATGCTGGGCGTTCGTCCGTCGGTAGCGCAACCTGCCTCGACGGAACAACCTGCCGGCAAAAAGTTTACAATCGGAATCATCGGGTGTGGCAACCGGAGCAAGGCGCTTATCAGTGCACTGAACCATGTCCCCGAACTGGAAATCGCCGCCCTGTGTGACATTGTGCCTCACAAGACACACCAGCGGGCGCAGCTGATTAAAACCGGCGACAAGCCCGAACACCTGACGCAACTGGACGACTTGCTCCGGATCGACGGGCTGGATGCCATCGGAGTCGTCACGCCCAACGATACTCATAAGGACATTGTCATTGCTTCGCTCGAAGCCGGCAAGCACGTGTTTTGTGAAAAGCCGCTGGCGCTGACGGTGGCCGACTGCAATGAAATCATCGGCGTGGCCGACCGTACACGCAAAGCGCTGCAAATCGGACATCAGCGCCGCCATTCCGGTGAATACAGGGCGCTGATTGAGGCGATACGTTCCCGACCGATAGGGAAAATCCTCCAGTCCAGCCTGTATGACTTCCGGGGCGACTGGCGGGTGCCCGAAGCCGACGAGTATCCGGAAGACACGCCCTACTGGCGCTTGAGCCAGCAGCGGAGCGGCGGTGTAGTCTATGAAATGGGAGCGCACATCATCGACGTCAACAACTGGGTGTTCGACAGCGAACCGCTGTCGGTCGTCAGCTTGCAGGGCGTGAACAATTTTTCGCTCCGCAGGCGCGATTCGGCCGACCATGCCGGCGTGCTCGTCTACTATGCCAGCGGAGCGTTGATGAACTACGGCGGCAATCTCTACAATTATGGCTCCGTAGCCCTCGACACCTTCTTCGGCGTAAACGGGACGGTACAGATGGGCAGCGGCCGCCTTAGCATCCGTTATGGCTCGGCGCCCGGATTCCCCAAACCCTCCGACCTGCCGCAGCCGGAAGAAATATCCCTGACTGCCGGCAACCGGGAAGGAGACGGCGTGGTTGAGCAGTTCAGGCATTTCGCCAAAGTGCTGGACGGAAAGGAAAAACCCTCTCCGGATGCCTTCGTCAGCCGTCAGACGGTGCAAATCATGGAGGCTTCGGTACGGTCGGCGCGTGAACGCAGAGTGATTGACGTAAGAGAACTGGGGTAAATAATTGACATTGACAATTATTAATCGAGAAACGATGTCAGGAAAAGTCCCTTTCAAGGAAAAACTGGCTTACGGCACAGGCGACGTGGGCAACAATTTCATATTTCAAATCGGACAACTCTATCTGCTGAAGTTCTACACCGACACCCTGGGACTGCCGGCAGCTACGGCAGGGCTGGTCTTTCTGGTGACGAAAATCTGGGATGGCTTTGTGGATATATCGGTTGGCGCGTGGATTGACCGGCGGAAACCGGCCGGACAGGGCAACCGTTTTCGCCCGTTCATGCGCCATGCCGCCGTGCCGCTGGCTCTTATCACCGTCGTGAGCCTTACCGCACCCGATTTCACCCTGACGGGAAAAACGATCTGGGCATTTGTTACCTATATGGCCTTCGGCGTGGCATACAGCCTGTTCAATATTCCTTACGGTTCCATGGTACCGGTTATTTCGCAGGAGTCTGTCGAACGCGCCGACCTGGCTGCCTTTCGCTGGACAGGCTCTACGACCGGCTTGCTGCTGACCACCGTGGGATTCATTCCCATTGTCCGGGCTTTCGAGGATGTCCGAACGGGCTATGTGGTTGCCGGAGCCGTGTTTGCTCTTGCCGGGCTGCTCCTGCAAGGGTACTGTTACGCCAATATCAGGGAACATTATGAGGTGGAGAAGCCGGAAAGAACGAAAGAAAAATGGTGGGTCAATTACAGGGTATTGCGGAAGAACGCGCCTTTGCTCATCATTTGTATTGCCAATCTGTTCACGTTTTCGGCATACAACGTCAAGCTGGCCGTACAGGTGTTTTACTGTCAGTATACACTGGGCGATATTTCGATTGTACCCCGCATGGGTTTCTTCAGCATTGGCTGCATCTATGCGGGCGTTGCTGTGGTTCCGTTTCTGGTAAGGCATTTTGGGAAAAAGGCAACTTTTATTACGGGTGCGGCCATCTGGGGCATAGCCGATCTTGCCGCCTACTTTCTTGCAGACGGTGTACTGTCGTTTATTTGCTTTGCCTGTGCCGCCTTTTTCGGCAGTTCACTCATTAACACGCTGAACTGGGCGTTCGTTTCCGACGCAGTGGAATACGGCGAATGGAAAACCGGCATACGGGCAGAGGGGACGGTCTATTCCTTTTTTACGTTCTTCCGGAAAATATCGCAGGCTGCTGCCGGATTCATTCCGGGACTGGTACTGGCGCTGGTGGGCTACGTCCCTAATGCGGTGCAAACACCGGAAGCGATTCGCGGAATTAACGGCCTGATGTTTCTTTATCCCGGCACGCTGGCGCTGGCCACGTTTGTCCTCGTCGGATGGACATACAAACTCTCGGACCGGAAATACGGCGAAATTGTCGCTGAATTGAATACGCGCAAGTCAGCCGCTAACGAATGGAGGAAAACCGTATGAAAATCCATGCAGTTCTGTTTCCACTGGCACGTACGACTTTTTTCATGCCGAAAGCGGAAGAAAACTATGACCGGTCGCTCCGGATGCTCCGGGAAGTGTTCGGAACGATCGCCTGCCCGGATAAGTTACTGACTTCGCCGGAAGCCCTGGGCGAGTTTGCCGACACTTTGACCGTCGTTCCCGATTTGATCATTTACCAGTGCCATACGTTTATCGGCGCCGACTTTGTGACGGAAATCACGCGGCGCCTGGATGCACCCGTTCTCATCTGGTCGGTCAGGGAACCTGCCGGCAACGGCGGACGACTGAAACTAAATTCGCTGACCGGCGCTTTCTCCGCCGGTAACAGCCTGTACATGCAGGAGCGCAATTATCAGTTTATCCTCGGAAATCCGGAAGAGGAAGAGGTGATTCGCCGGTTCGGGCAAACGAAGGCGGCGCTTGAAACCGTAAAGGAATTGCGGCGCCTGAAGGTCGGCGTGGTGGGCGAGCAGCCACCGGGTTTTGAATTTGGGGCGGTAGACGAAAGGCTGCTGGTTGACACACTTGGCGTGCGAATGGTCCCCGTGACGGTGGCGGAAATCCTGAGAAGGGCGGATACCTGCTCGACGGCAGCAATAGCTGCGGCGGCGGATGAGTTGGGAACGCACGTGCGGGGATGGGAATCGCTTCCGGCAGAACGCATGGAAAAACATGCCCGTCTGCGTGCCGCCTACCAGGCTTTTGTCGATGAAAACGGGATTCGCGCCGTGGCTTCCCGTTGCTGGCCGGACTTCTTCACGGAATACGGAACGCCGGTCTGCACCGTCCTTTCGTTGCTGAACGACGCTGGTGTGGCCGCTTCCTGCGAAGCGGACATCCCCGGTGCGATCAGCATGTTCATCGGCATTGCCCTGTCAGGGCAGGCCGTTTATTTCGGCGATCCGGTAGCGGTGGACGGAGCGTGCAACGGGCTGGTGTTTTGGCACTGCGGCGCGGGAGCCACCTCGCTGGCAAGGGAAGGAGAAGGCGCACGGCTGGGCGTACATCCGAACCGGCAAGTCGGACCTACGCTGGAGTTCGGCCTGAAAAGCGGACCGGTCACGCTCTTCCGGCTGGGTAAGACGCAAAGCGGATTCCGCCTGATGGCGATGAAGGGCGATGCACTGGATGAACCGCAACGATTTCACGGCACATCGGTTACGGTCGTGCCGGCCACAGGGCTTTCCTCCGAAAAGGTCGCTCTTTGGATACGCAACGGCTGGGAACCGCATTTCACGGTGGCCTGGGGCGACATAACGGAAGAACTGCGGCTGATGTGTGAATTGCTGAATCTGGAATATGTAAACGGTTGAAAAAATGAAAGAAACAGAATTGAAAATGCTTGTAGCCAAAGCTTGTGAAATCAGAAAACTGACCATTGACGCCATCGGATTTCTGGGAGTGGGGCATGTGGGCGGAGCGTTGTCCGTGGTCGAAGTGTTGACGTTGCTCTACTACAAGTATATGAATGTCTCTCCGGAGAATCCCCGGAAAGCGCACCGCGACCGGCTGGTACTCTCGAAAGGTCATGCCGGGCCGGCTTTGTACAGTGTGCTGGCCGACAAGGGCTTTTTTCCGAAGGACTGGCTGCATACGCTCAACAGGGGAGGCACCCGCCTGCCCAGTCATTGCGACATGCATCGCACGCCCGGTATCGACATGACGACCGGCTCGCTGGGACAAGGCATTTCGGCAGCCCTCGGCATGGCGCTGGGAAACCGGCTGGACGAAAGAGACTGCTACGTCTATCTGATTGTCGGAGACGGTGAGTCGCACGAAGGGCAAGTCTGGGAAGGCGCCATGGCAGCCGCTCACTACAGGCTCAACCGGTTGATTGCCTTTACCGACAACAACCGGATGGGGATCGACGGATACACGCACGACACCATGAACCTCGAAGACCTGGCAGCCAAATGGCGTGCGTTCGGATGGTTCGTACAGCGGGTCGATGGTCATGATTTCGAGCTGATGTGCACGGCCGTGGAGCTGGCGCGACAGGAGCTGCGCCGTCCGTCCATGATCATACTGGACACGGTGAAGGGAAAAGGCGCCTTTTTCGCAGAAGGCGATACGGGTAATCACAACATGCAGATTGATTATGAAACGGCGCAGGAAGCGTGCCGGCGACTGGGATAGAAACAAAGGCAGATGGAACGGAGAGAACGGTTAATCGTCAATTATTGATTATGATGGAACAAAGAGAAATGCGGGCAGTATATGCCCAAACCCTGATCGAGCTTGCGGAGGCGGATGAACGCATTGTCCTTCTGGAGGCCGACCTGATGAAAGCCTCGGGCACACGGCCGTTCCGGGAACGTTTTCCGGAGCGCACGTTCCAGATGGGCGTGGCCGAGGCCAATATGGTGAGTGTAGCCGCCGGGCTGTCGGCCACCGGCAAGATTCCTTTTGCCGACACCTTCGCCTGTTTTGCTGCCCGACGGGCATACGACCAGTTTTTCATTTCCGGCAACTATGCCCGGCAAACGGTCAAACTGACCGGCACCGACCCGGGAATTGCAGCCCTCTACAACGGCGGTACGCACATGACGTTCGAAGACATCGGCCTGATGAGGAATATCCCTCAGTTAGTCGTTTTTGAGCCGGCCGACCCGGTATCGCTCCGCCGGCTGGTCATCCGGAATGCACACACGCCGGGATGTGCCTACATGCGGCTTTTTCGCCAGCAGGCTAACGTGTTGTATGCCGAAAGCGAGACATTCGAACTGGGAAAGGGAAAGGTTTGTGCCGACGGAACGGACGTCACGCTGATTGCCTCCGGTGTGATTCCGCTCAACGAAGCGCTGGCGGCAAGAACACTGCTGGCCGGGGAAGGTCTGTCGGCGGCCGTGATTGACATGCACACCGTGAAACCGCTGGATACGGAACTGGTGTTGCAGTATGCGAAAAAAACCGGCCGCATCCTCACCTGCGAGAACCATCAGGTGATCAACGGGCTGGGGTCTGCCGTCGCCGAGACCCTGTCGGAACAGTATCCTGTCCGGCTGAAGCGTATCGGCGTCTGCGACGAGTTCGGCGAAGTCGGAACACTGGATTACCTGAAGGAACGTTTCGGCCTGACGGCACAACACATCGCTGCGCAGGCCAGGCGGTTAGTGGCTAATGATTAATGAAATGATTA
>JAITAY010000307.1 GCA_031283915.1 Tannerella sp. | reverse complement strand
CATTCTTTATGAGAAAAATTATGCGAATTCATTTGCATAGATCATAAGAATAGGGATGCATCCTTAACAGGATGCAATACAGGGTTATACCGGTTTATCTACCGGGCGATGCATCCCTGACGGGATGCCGGAAACAAAATCTTATATACCGCGCGCAGTATAACATAATGCCGGCTTTTTACCAACAGCATTCCGTCTTCACCGAAGCGTTAAGCCTGCATTAACCGAAGCGTTAAGCCTGCGTTAACCGGGGCGTTAAGCCGGCGTTAACCGGGGCGTTAAGGCGCCCTTAACGGCAACCGTCACGCTAAATCAGTGTTAAGTCCTGGCCAAAAACTACCTGACGCGGGGTGTGCAGCAGCTTGTTGGCTCCGGTAAATTGCGTTACTACTTTCAGCCGGTACACGCCCGGCTGCCATTCCACGGGAATCAGCAGCAGCAGTTTTCCCGGATTGTTGACGATAATCAGGTCGGCATCCAGTTTGTAAGGTGTAGCGCCGTCGATGCTTTCCAGGTAAACGCCCACTGACGGGTCGTTGCCGGTCACCTTGAGGTATGTCCCTTCCACCTCGGCGTTGCGGCCACGGGTCAGTGTGCCGTCGGCGATTTTGGTTTGCAGGTTGATCACCTGGTAAATGTGCATCACGTCCGGCATTTCGCCCAGAATCTCTATTTCCGTGTCGCCCAGTTCACGACGGATTTCCACACCCTGCGTGGCCGATATGTATACGCTGTTCTTCGCCGGGTCGTATTTCTTTCCGTGGAAGAGGCCGGTGATGACTGCCCGCAAATAAACCAGTCCCGTGTCCACATTCCAGCCGCGTGCGGCAAAACGTGCGGCCACACGGTTATATCGTGTCACGACGTCTTCCACCGTTTCGCGTTTCAGCTCGATGCCTTCTTCAATGATGGCATCAATCAGTCCCGACTTGTTGATCTTTCCCATCGGCGACACGACCGCTGTCATGTCATTCGGGTCGGGGGTCAGCTCGTTCTTGCGGAGCCATGCTTTCAATATATTTTTCATCTCTGTACAAATTAATAAGTTTAAAGAGGCTTCGCTTGCAGTTCTCCGTGCCTTCTCCCGGATGGCTCCCTGTCATAATCACCGGAGCAACACGGGGAAAACACGGAGTTCTGCAGCGAAGCATTCATTTTCCACATTCACTTAATGCAGTGTCGGGTCAAAAGTACCGCCCCAGTCCCTGTTCTGTTCCAGGTTGGCATTTTTCTGTATCTCATCGTTATGAATCGGGAAGAAATAGTACGATTCGGGCGTTGACATGGCATCCGGGCTGTTCGGGCTTTGGAATCGCGTGTCCACCACTTCATACTTGAAATCTTCCGGCAGCAACGAGAAAGACTGTGCCTTGGCGATCGCTTCTTCCAGCGTGATATGGTCTTTGAGCGAGGCCAGTATGCCGAACTTGTGCATTCCGTTGAGATAGGTATGCAGGAGGCGGTGACGCCGCAAGTCCCAGAAACGTTTCCCTTCGAAGCAAAATTCTATCCGTTTTTCGTCCATCAGCGCCGTACGCATCTCTTCGCGGCTCATGTTTGCCTTGAGGCCGTACAGGTTATCGGCTCCCGGTTCGATGCCCGCCCGGCGGCGAATGGCCGTCAGCACGTCGTAACCGATTTGCCGGTCGCCCTTTTCGTTGGCCGCTTCGGCATAGTTGAACATCACTTCGGCATAACGAATCTCCAGCCAGTCCACATCGTTGAGCGTTACCTGAGCGACATTCAATTCTTCCTGAATGCCTTTCCTGGTGTATATACCGGTACGTGCGTGCCATTCTCCCTGTATGTTATACCCGAAGGCGTCCATCGAAGCCGCGATGTTTGGCACCGTGTACTGACGGCGCCCTGCTCTGGCGCTCAATTCATAGATGGCGCCATTGTATACGATGATCTGCTCGAAGCGCGGGTCCCGGTTGAGCCAGTAAGTCTGTACATCATACGCATAGTTCGGTGATTCCCCGACTTTGTGCCCGTCTTTCATCGGGAACGCTTCTGCGAAATCCCATACGGGCTGATCGCCTCCCGTCGCATTCTTGGACTCGGACAATGGACGAACCGCGTCTTCTCCGCGCCCGTTCGTTTTGGAAGGATTGGTGTAGACTACCGCCAAAACAGCTTCCTGGTGCCGTTCGGTTTCAAATACATCCGTGTAATTGTCCACCAGTCCGTAACCGTTGGCCGTCAGCAGGTCGCAGGCCGCTTTCGTGGCGTTGAACGCTTCCGTCCAGTAGCCGTTGTCGTAGTAGTTGCCCGGATTGAACTGCGGACTTGCCTTGAACAGCAATACCCGGCCTTTGAACGCAGCAACAGCGCACTGGTCAATCCGTCCGTAATCGCTTCCGGTGTATTTGACGGGCAGGCGCCGGGCGGCATCGTCCAGGTCGCTGATGATGAAGTCGAAACACTCCGCCGTGGAGTTGCGGCTAACCATCAGGTCGTCCGTCAACTGTTGCGGCTCTTTGACAATCGGCACACCGCCGTGATACATGACCGCCTTGAAATACAGGAATGCCCGCAGGAAAAGCGCCTGACCGATAATCGGGTCTTTTTGCGCCTGCGAGAGCGTGCCCGTTTCAATCTGCAGCAGCAGCAGATTGATGTTGCGAATGGTGGAATACGGCCAGAATTTGAAGGTGCCGTTATTGACCTGTACGGCATCCGGTCCCAAGATGCCCAGACATTCGTCCGCATTGCCGCCGTCTCTCGGCCAGCCGCCCAGCACGCCGGGATACAGGTTGGTCAGATATGCGTTGGTCAACTTTATATCATTCCATACATTGTCGGGATTATAATTGGACAGGTCTTTCACGTCCAGCACATCGCTGCATCCCGAAATCATCGTCAGCAGACCGGTTAGAAATATTATTATCTTTTTCATTGTCTTGTCATTTAAAAATTAATACTTAATCCGCCCGTGAAAGTCCTCATGAGAGGATAGGAGTCGAGCGTATTCTGTTCGGGATCGTATTCTTCCATTGCGGAAATGCAGAACAGATTGGTCGCGTTCACAAAGAGTTGAAGCTGATTCACGCCAATGCCTGCGAGCCAGTTTTTCGGCAGCGTATAGGCGATATTCAGGTTCTTCAGCCGGCAGAAAGCGCCGTTTCTCAGCCAGAAAGTGGAGGAGCCGCCGCCGTATTCCTGCTGCATCCAGGCGCCGCTGACGCGGGGATACTTGGCGTTCGGATTTTCAGGCGTCCAGACGTCGTCTTTCCAAAGTGCAAAATACGGACGGTCGCCCATCTGAAACACACCGCCGCCGTTCATCGTGCTCACCATCCGGTCATACGCGCCGACTCCCTGGAAATGGGCGTCGAGTGCAAAACCTTTCCATTCCAGATTGAAGCCGAAACCGTAGTTAATGCGCGGAGTGGCGTTGTCGGAGAGATAAGTGGCATCGTTTCCGTCAATCTTCCCGTCCGGCCCTTCGGAATAGTTTGCGCCGCGAATGTCCCTGAACAGGAGGGTACCCAGTATCGGCTTGCGTCCGTCGATCGTGAACCCTTCGGGCAGTGCATCCAGTTGCTCCTGCGTACGAATCATCCCTTCGCTGATGTATCCCGACAGACGGTTATTGGGCTTGCCGATTTGGCTGCGCCAGGCTTCCAGTCCTTCCGGTTCGTCCAGGATCATCCACTTGTCGATGGCATACCCCATATTCGCATACACCGTATAACGGAGATCCCTGTACGTGTCCGACCATTTGAGCGACCAGTCCACGCCGTTCCAGTCCTGCTCGGCATAGTTTTCGTTGCTCAGGCTGGCGCCGTACGTCCCCGGAATGACGCGGTTTCTTGCGCGCAGAATGTGATTCTTGTTCCGGTAGAAATAATCCAGTTCACCACTCAGGCGATTGTCCAGGAATCCGTATTCGAGACCGATGTCGTAAACTTCCACTTTCGCCCAGCTGATAAACGGGTTGGGCGTATTGCCGATGGCCAGACCCGTATTCAGGTTGTCGCCGAAAATATATCCGCTGCCGTTGCGGTAATACTCGCGCCACTGGAAAGCGGAAATGCCGTCGCCGTTCCAGTTGTTGTCGTCGCCGGTGGAACCGTAATTCGCCCTGAGCTTCAGATTGCTCAGCCATGAAACGTCGTGCAGGAAACTTTCTTCCGAAAGACGCCATGCCACCGAAGCCGACGGGAAAAAGCCCCATCTTTCTGCGGGAGCAAACTTATAGTTGCCGTCGTAGCGGAACGAAAATTCGGCAATATACTTGTCAGCATAAGTATAATTCGCACGACCGACCCACGACTGGCGTGCCGATTCAGATTCGCTTCCGCTGAAAAAACGCCTTTGCGTATCGCTGGAAGTATTGAATATCTGGTCAATGGTAGTAGTCATCAGTTCGTCGGCCTGTCCGCTCAGCGACTTTCCGCTCGCAGCCGACTGTTCATAAACGGCCATCACGGAAACGGCATGTTTGCCGAAGATTTTGTCGTAATTGAGAAACCAGTTCAGTTGATAGGACTGTTCCAGGGTGACGTTTTCCCTTATTCCTTCATAACTGGCGCTCAGGTTATGCGTGACCATGTCATTCGGATCAATCGGGCCGGGGACGAAAATATTGGTCGGCGAACCGATCTTGAAGCGGTATCCCTTGTTATGGGTGATAAAAGCCTTATGATTCCGGTCGTACCCGTAATATTGTCCCAGCACGCTGGTTCGCAATCCGTCCACATACTGCCCCAGATCCAAATCCAGACGGATTTGTCCGTCCAGATGCCTCCTGACAACATCCTGATACCGATTACCAAGTACCATTTCAACTGGATTCCATGAGCCGGAGGTGATGGGATTTTTGGAAGTGTCCGTCGTCGGCTGATTGTTTTCATCCAGATAGAAAGGATAATAACGGGTCCAGTTAAAGGTCGTCCGATAAAAATCAGGCACGTTGAAATTCTCTATGTCGTCATACGGCCAGTAGAAACGGTGAAAATCCTGCTGATATCCGCTCAGGTTAAAGTTGACTTTAAACCGTTCAGTGATTTTGGCAGTAATGTCCGAACGGAAATTATACCGCTTGTAATTAACGGTTTTATAGCTTCCGTTTTCGTCATGGTAGCCCAGCAGCATAAAGTAGGTGATTCGGTCGTTTCCGCCGTCCACACTGAGGTTGTGCTGTTGCACCGAAGGATTTTGCCAGACATAATCATTGACGTCGTAATTTTTGTCGGCAAAATAGTCAAAGTGTTCCTGTCCGTACACCGGATCGCGTCCCAGACTTTGCGCCACTCTGTTTTCATAAGTCAGCTGGTCGGTAGCGGTAAAGCTTTGCAACGGTTGTGTCGGAGAAGACGCGCTGTAAGAACCTTTATACTGGAAAGCCGGTTTCTGCTGCCGCCCGCTCTTTGTCTTTACCAGGACGACGCCGTTACCGGCCTTCGACCCGTACACGGCAGCACTGGCCGCATCCTTGAGGAAGCTGATGCTTTCCACTTCGTTCGGGTCCAGCGCATCGAAATACTGTTTCGACTTGATGACGTCGTTGATGACATACAGCGGTTCGGAGAAGCTGCCCCGCATCCGGATGCTGGACGAGGCGCCCGCAAACCCGGATGTTCCCGTAACCGTCACGCCGGGTGCACGTCCGGCCAGCGCATTCGAGAGGTTGGCTACCGGCATGTTGTCCAGCGTCTCCGCCTTGACGGATGTAATAGCGCCGGTCAGGTTGACTTTCTTCTGCGTGCCGTATCCGATGACGACGACTTCATCCAACAATTTGGTATCTTCAATCAAAATGACATCGACCGTCGATTGATTTCCGGTGGCCACCTCCTTGGTCTGATAACCGATAAACGATACCTGGAGCGTGGCGTTTTGCGGAACACTTAATGAAAATCTTCCGTCTACATCGGTCACGGTGCCGATCGTGGTCCCCCTGACTATGATGCTGGCGCCGATAATCAGCTCTCCGTTGCTGTCCTTCACCGTACCGTTGATGGTTCTCCCCGTCTGTTGGGAAGCCTTTACATTCGCCGGCTTGCTGTTATTCAAAACCAGCCTTTTGGACAGCAGGATGTACTTGTTGTCAATCTCGTAAGTCACATCCGTGTCGGCAAAGGCCATACCCAGGTAAGCCGTCAGTTTTCCCGATTTACTCGATACGCGGATGATCCGGTCCGTATCGACTTCCCGGTTCCGGTAGAGTACCAGAAAATCCGTCTGCCGTTCGATTTCGGAAATAAGTTCGCCGACAGAAAGCTCTTCAGTTTGCAATTGTATAACGGTTTTTTGCGCTTCCGTATCGTCTGCCGTCGAAGGGACGGTGTACAAAAAGAGTACAGCTAACGTTATACACATCATTTGAAATGCATGTTGCATTTTCCTTATACATCTTAATAAATCATTCATTTTTATTTGTTTCATATTCTATAAAATAAAAAATAGTTTTTAATTAGTTTGTTTGCCGTCAAACGGCGAATGCGCGGCACAGGCCGCAAGCGATTGTTTCTCTTACTGCATCATGGACTGTTTCATAGGCATTTGGTATTTAAAGGGTGAATATTGCAGTTACATGTCTCTCCTCTTCCCTGCGGATTGACCGTATGAATAAAAAGTAAGCCGAAGTTAGTCGGGAAAAAATATTTTCCGTATATCCTACGCGCGAGGCTGTGTGTGTGTGTGTGTGTGTGTGTGTGTGTGTGTGTGTGTAAGAAATCACACAAGAGCAGCAAGGAAAAAGCGTTAAAAATCACTTTCCCTGCACAAATCAACAAGCCTTGCCCGTATCCCGACATGTAAAACCTCGTATGCATACTGACTGTTTTTATTTTTTCGTCAACGTGATGACGTTGTTTTCTTCATCTTTTTCCACCTTAAACTTATGTATCTTGCGAATCAGGCGGATGATTTCGTCTATACTGTCCCTGTGCCGGAATTTTCCGGTGTATTCCCACTGGTAGATGGACAGATCCTTCGCCTCAATCGTGACATCGTAATAGCGTTCCAGTTTTTTCAGCACATCAATCAACAGCTCGTTCTGAAAGCTGTAAATGCCTTCTTTCCACAGGAAATAGTCCGGATGCCGGATTTTTTCCACTTGCATCCGCTTTTCCCTGACAGAGACCTGTTCGTTGGGTTTCAGCGTGATGCTTTTGGATTCCGCACCGGGAAAGTATACTTTCAGGCTGCCCTCGATCAAACTTGCCTGTACGGTCTTCTTCTCCGGATCACTGTTTACGTTAAAACTGGTACCCAGCACTTCCATTTCCATCCCCTGCGAAGTGACAATAAACGGCCGTCCGGCATCTTTCCTTACCTCGAAGAAGGCTTCGCCTTCTATCGTCACCCGCCGTTCACGGTCAGCAAACCTGGAGGGATAAGTCAGCCTTGTTTGTGCATTCAACCATACGTGCGTTCCGTCCTGCAGGGTCACATTCACGCGCTGACCGGCCGGTACGGACAATGTATTCGTGATGATTTCCGCTTCCATCCGGCGCTTCATCTGCACGGCCGTCCACCGGTACGTAACAAACACCAGCACGGCAATAGCGGCTGCACAGGCAACGGTTCTTGTGAGCGTCCGGCGGATTTTCCGCTGCATGACCCGCTGCATGAAACGGCGGTACGCGGCTTCGCTTTCCTTCGGATCATACACGACCTGACCGGACAGCGCCGTCAAGGCTTGCATATTCCTGTTTTCAACAAACTGCGCTTTCAGCTCGTCGTCCGAGGCTAACCGTTTCATGAATGCCGCTTTTTCCGTAGCATCAAGTTCTCCCAAGAGATATTTCCGTATTTCCTGTTCCATTTTAACCTGCTTTCTATAATAAGACACTTGAACAGATAAAATCCGCTAAACGGGAATCATTTTTTTTTTTGACATGGACAAATTGCAGATCAGATGGAGAAAAGAAGGAGAAGGATGAAATATTTTTTCAGTTCGGCTTTCAGCTTCCTGTATGCAATACCGATTTGCGTTTCAACCGTATGAACGGAGATATTCAGTTCGGCGGCAATCTCTTTTTGCTTCTTTCCTTCTATTTTGCTCCGTATCCATATTTCACGGCATTTTTCCGGCAGTGAAAGGAGGGCGCGGGTGACGATCTGTTCAATCTCCTGCTCCGAAAGAAGATTCTGATTCAGCGCTTCCAGCGAATCCAGACTCATCCGCAATTCCAGCAAAAAGGCTTCCTGGATACGTTCGGCTGCCTGCTGTTCAATCATTCGGCGACGCAGGAAATTGAGCGACCTGTTCTTCACGGCCGTGAAAAGAAACCCAACCGGATGACGATGCTCCATAAGGAGTTCCTTCCTTTCCCAAAATTCCATAAAGACATCCTGCACAATATTTTCCGCGTCTTCGCTCGACATAACATACGCTTCCGCAAAATGCTTCATCTTCGAAAAGCAGGAAAAATAAAGCTCTTCGAAATTTTTATATACCTCAGTCTTTTCCAACGCTGTAATGATTCATTAAATTCAATTTGTCAAAGCTTAATTTTATCTCCGTAATTTTCTGCAAATATATAAATTTTGCTCAGATTTCAGAAATCCTCATAACACTACTTTCCTGCTATCTGCTGTGTAACAACATTGCAAAAACTTTATCAATCCATTCTATTTTCGTGTAATGCAGGGCTTTTTGATCCCGTTATTTTGGGCAGGCCGTATGCTTTTATGGGGGGATAGACTGTCACAACGATTCCCGTCGTCACGCCTGAATGCAAAAAACATGAATTACGAATCAAAGACACGTGTTGACCGAAAAACACGCGCCTTTTTTACTTCCGACGGTTATACTGTGTACAATAAATCATTATACTGGGCGCGGTATCGTTTTGTGCATAAAGAGGTGGTTAGAGGTTAGAAAAAAAAGTGCAACAGCGCCTCCGCAGGGCTTTAGCCCAATTCCCCCACATTGCCGTCCGTTTTAACTCAATGTCATCAAGTTAAGATTTTGTTTCCGGCATCCCGCCAGGGATGCATCGCCCGGTAGATAAACCGGTATAACCCTGTATTGCATCCTGTT